>JBPCTA010000573.1:0-3148 GCA_051006595.1 Pirellulales bacterium | reverse complement strand
GCGCACGATGGCGACAAGGCGAAGCTCGTCAAGTTCCTGCAGGCCAAACCCCTGCCCTGGCCGCAGCTCCATGAGCCCGGCGGCCTCGACAGCCGACTGGCCGAGGAGTTTGGGGTGCTCGCGCTTCCGACGATGGTGCTGGTCGGTGCCGACGGCAACGTGGTGGATCGCAACGTCTCGATCAACGGGCTCGAGAAGAAGCTCGACGAAATGATCGGCGGCGAGGCGAAGTAGCCGGAATCCGGCGATTGCGGCGCGTGGTCGGGATCTGGATGGTCTGGATCAGACAGGCTGGGCGATCTGCGAAGTGGCCGGCTGGCTTTGCACCGGAATCGTCGGATCGCTAGTGTTCCCGGCCCGTCGGGAGCGGCCGGCGGTTCCGTTTCCATCGCCATGAGGTTGTCGCGCATGTCGTGCCTGTCGTTGATCGCGATCCCCTGCCCCGTGCTGTTCTCCGTCGCACTGAGTCCGGTGCTCTGCACGTTTGGAGCGGTGCAGGTCTTGTGCGTGGCGGCGGCCGGTTTTTCCCGGCTGGCCGAGGGAACCCGCTTTGAGCGGAGCGGCCAATGGCTCTGCCTTGCAGCCCTGGCGACCGTCGGCGGGCTGTGCGGGGTGGCCATCCAGTTTGGGCCCGATTCGGCGGCGGCCTGCGCCGGCACCCTGGCCCTGATGACCATGATCGCGGTGGCCGACTTCTCGCCCCGCGCGTAGCGGTTTCGCGGCAGCCTGCCCTTCTTGCCAGGCTTGCCGGAACGAGCCCGCTTTCCGTTGGAACCGGAAAAAAACTCCCCTTCGGTGCGACCGACAGCCGAAGAGAAGACCGCAGAGAGTGTTCGATCAGCCGGCATCGATCCGGCTATCGTCGCGGCTCTCCGCCGGATTCGAAGCCAAGGAGTGATCCATGTCCTTTTCGTAGTCCAATTTGCTGCTCGAGGTCGTTGCGTCGGCCTTCCTGACGGCGGCGGGGCGTGCCGACGATCTGGCGACGGACGTCGCCGGCAAGCTCCGCGATTCCGGTGCCCTGTCCGGCTACCGCGTTCACGTGAAGAGCAAGTCGGGCACCGTCTGGCTGGAAGGCCGCGTGACCAACGAGAAGCAACTCGCTGCCGCGGTGGGGATCGCTGAAACGACCCCCGGAGTGGAACGGGTCGTGAACCGCCTCGTGATCGAGGGTGATTCGAATCAGGCCGGTGGTAATGCCGCCGGCGGCCTCGCCTTGCCGGCATCGGCCTGGGATGTGGCGGGCGTGTCGCAACCGGCCGCTCAGCCGGCCAAGAAAAACCCCCTCGCCGTGATGACCGGGGGCCTGTTGTTTGCCGGCGGCTCTTCGGCAGACGCGGGCGGTGGCCAGGTGCAGCTGGTGCGTGGCATGACGCCGGCGAGCCAGCCTCGTGGGAACGTCTCCGGCCAGCGTCCCATGCCGATCGGCACTCCGGTGGCCCGGCCGATGAATCCCGGCCGTCCGCAGGATCCCCGCCAGCGCATGGCCATGCGGACCAATATGCAGGAGCCAATGACGCTGCCTGGCCCCGGCGGCTACGACTGCCCGGTGCAGGACGGTCAAATGGTGCCAGGCACGATGCAGTATTCCGAGGGCTATGCCGGCGGCCCTGGTGCGGGCGGCGGGCAAGGTGGTCCCGGCATGGGTGGCATGGGCGGCATGGGCGGCATGAGTGGTGCGCTTGGCGGTGGTGGCGGACCGATGGCGATGGGCGGCACGGGGGTCGGCATGCCGCCGGTTCCGATGCGGGGCGACGGGCCCAACATGCCCAACTACGCCTGGCCGAGCTACGCCGCTTCACCCAACTACGCCGCACTCCAGTATCCGACGCAGTATTCCCCGACGGCCTGGCCCTACATCGGTCCGTTCTACCCGTATCCCCAGGTGCCGCTCGGCTGGCGGCGGGTGTCGCTCGAATGGGACGACGGCTGGTGGTGGCTCGACTTCGACGAGCGGCACCTCCACAGCCACCATCGCTAGTCAACGGCTGGCCGCGAACCTCTGCTCAACACGCCCGCTCCCCCGGTTCGCCGGGGGAGCGGTGTCGTTTTCCTGGCCAGTCGTCCGCCGTCACCGCCGCCCCGCCCCCGCTGCAATCGGAAAAATCCGCAAGTTCCCCGCCTGCCACGTCGATACATCCTGCAGAACCCGACTCTTTGATCGTCTCGCCGCAGGAGCGACCCCCCATGACCGCACTGACTGCACTCACCGCACGGACGCGATTTCTGGCGACGGCCCTGATGCTGGCCGCGGGGCTGTCCACGCAGGGGGGCTGTTTCTGGATCACATCGCAGGGCCCGAACCTCGGCCCGCTCGCGTTTCCGATCCCGGTGCCGGTCGGCGTGCAGAAGCAGAAGGAAGATCAGTTCTGGAATTACGAGCGGTATGAACGGGCCCCGGTGCTTGGACCGATGCAGCCTGGCGGCCCGTGCGAGGCGCTCGATGAGCCGAGCGACGACGAAGTGATGCGGGCCCTCGAGAAGGCCCGTCCCGTGCTGGGCATCTGGCCGTTCCTCTACGAGGTGCAGCGGAATCACGTCCGCATCTCGAAGTGCAAGATCGCCGACTACGTCGATCCCCCGCGGCATATGCCGCTCGTCGGACCGGTGCAACTCCACCATGCCCACTACAAGTGCACGGTCTACTTCCAGGAAGTGAAGCGGGTCGGCTGGCCGGTGCCCCACACGCTCGTCGACGAAGACACCCAGGAAGTGCTCTATATCGACCACGACCACCTGCACATGGTGGGCGATGTCGACACCGGCTGCGACGCCAACTTCTAGTCGCAGCGACAACTGCGGCCCGACCGTACAAGCCGACCGGCCGTAAGGCCGCGGGCAGCCCTGCTGAGCGGCTCGGGACTGCCCATGCCCCGTCGCCGGACGTTCGTTGCGCCCATCCTGGGCTTCACTCACTCGGATGCCGCCGGCGCTTCGGCATCCTGCCTCCGCTTGGCGTCATACGCCGGTTCGCGGGGCACGGGCAGCCCCTCGCTGAGTTCGTGCCGGTTTCGTACAAGCCGACCGGCCGTGAGGCCGCGGGCAAACCGCGCCGATTCGGAGCCGGCTCCGCACGATTGAATGAATGACGATCGTGACGGTCATGACGGTCGGTTGCTGCTGGCCCACAGCATGCGCGGCTTGGAAC
>JBPCTA010000572.1:0-3862 GCA_051006595.1 Pirellulales bacterium | reverse complement strand
GAGCGGATTGGAGACGACGAAGCCGCAGAAGCGGGTCTTGGCTGCAAGGATCCGCTCGACGTCGACGTCGGCCGGCTTCACGAGCAACGCCGGATCGACATAGAACGGCCAGTGGGGCAGACGGAAGTGCCGCGGATGCGGATCGTGCTCGAACGTGAACGCCCAGTCGGTGGCGAGCCAGTCGGCCGGCACATTTTCGCCGGTGTAGAAGATCCGCACGCAGTCAAACCGGCGATGGTCGTGGCGGCCTTTGCCGATGCAGGAGTGGATCAGGAAGTCGGGCCGCTCGCAGACCACCACCTCGTAGCGGCGGGCCAGGAGCCGCGTGAAGTAGTTGTCGCGAGGATCGAACGAATCCCAGAAGCCGGTGAATCCGATCCGGACGGCGGGACGCGGCGGGGAGGAAGGCAGGTTCACGCCAGGCATCGTACCCGCCGCCGGGCTGCATGACGCATCGCTTCTCGCAGCCGGGCGCGCCCTGGCCAGGCCGCCTGCTGCTGACGGGCGGGCCGCTTCGTGACCACGCCGTGGTCCACCTCGATGATCGCGTCGGCCAGGGCGAGCGTGCTCGCCCGGTGTGTGATCATGATCACCGTGCGGTTCTCCACGTAGGAGGCGAGGGCCTCGTGGATCAGCCGTTCGCTCTCCACGTCGATCTGGCTGGTCGCCTCGTCGAGCACGAGAATCTCGGCGTTGCGGAGGAAGGCCCGCGCCAACGCGATCCGCTGCCGCTGACCGCCCGAGAGCCGGAAGCCGTTGGGGCCCACCATCGTGCGGTAGCCCTCGGGAAACTCCGAGATGAACTCGTGGGCATGCGCCTTGCGGGCCGCCTCCTTGATCTCCTCGTCGGTGGCGTCCCAGCGGCCGTACTTGATGTTGTAGAGGATCGACTCGTTGAAGAGTTCGGTCTGCTGCGTGACCATCGCGATCCGCCGCCGCAGGTCGTGAACTGCGAGTTCCGTGAGCGGCACGCCGTCAATGAGCACGCGGCCCGCGGTCGGATCGTAGAACCGGCAGATCACGTTGACGAGCGTGCTCTTGCCGCCGCCGTTGGGGCCCACGATCGCCACCCGTTCGCCGAAGTTGATGGTGAGATCGACATCCTTGAGCACCGTGTCGATGCCGTCGTAGGAAAAAGCAACCCGCTCGAGCCGGATCTCGCGATGGGGCGAGGGCAGCGTCCGCGGGTGCACCGCCTCGGCAAGTTTCGACGGGGTGTCGAGCAGCGGATAGAGGGCCTGAGCCCCGACGATCCCGATGTTGAGCCCCGTGACCACGCCCGAGAGCTTCCTCACCGGGTCGCTGGCCCCGATCAGAAAGCCGAAAAAGATCATGATGCCGGGCACCGTCATCGGCTGATCGGTCATGGTGATCCCGAAGATCTGCGTCTCCTGGTGGATCACGAGCCAGGCCCCCACGGCGATCGAGGTGGCCACCATCCCGATGCCGAGAATCTCCGTGATCGTGTTGGCGAGGGCGAAGTAGAAGGTGTGCCACATGCCCGTGCGCATCATGTCGCCGGTGCAGGTGCGGAACCGCTGCCGCTCGAAGTCCTCCATCGTGTAGGCCTGCACGGTGAGCACGTTGTTGAGCGCCTCGAGCAGCACGTGGTGGAAGCCCTTCGACCGGCTGAGGATGTTTTTCGAGACATTGCGGATCCGCCGGTTGAGCCAGACCATCAGGAAGCCGACCACCGGGGCGAGCGTCAGGCAGGCGAGGGTGAGCCGCCACGACACCATCAGCGCGCAGCCGAGGCAGGCCAGGATCTTGAGCGGCTCGGTCACGGCCCCGCCGTACACGGAGGTGATGCCGCCGGCGAGCATGTCGGAGGTGCCGGTCACCTGGGCCATGAAGCCGGCGGAGCCCCATTTCATGAACTGGGCCCGGTCGAGTTCGAGCGCCTTGTCGAACACCTTCAGCCGGATGTTGCGACTGATCGTCATCGCCACCCAGCTGACGAGCAACGTGGACCCCATCAGGAGCACGTGCTTCAGAAAGGTGCTGACCACCACGAACACGACCACGAGGAGCACGGTCTGAAAGGGGTCGCGGGGCAGCAGCCGATCAAACCACGGTCCGATCTTCTCAGCCGAATAGACGATCGCCTGATCGCCACGCCGGGAGAGCGTGAGCGTGTCGAGGAGGTTGCGGTCCTTTCGGGCCTCGTCGGAGCCGGCAGCCACATCCGCCAGGCTCTTTTCCAAGGCGACGATCTGCCCGTCAGCCGCCTCGATCCGCTTCTTCGCCTCGTCAATCCGCCGCTCATTCCACGACTGCAGCGAGTCGCCCTTCAGCGTCACCTCGATGATCGGAAACAGGGCGGCGATGTTGGCGCTCCAGAGGGCGGCCACGCCGGCCGAGCAGAGGAGCGCGGCGGCGAGCAGCGGCCAGCTCTTCGAAGCCTCGCGGAGGGCCCTGAGGAAGTAGTTCATGAACCGGCGTCTCGGTGGGACCGTGGGTGGGTCCCGGAGGTATCGGTCAGGTCGGTCGCACGGGCCCAGCATCACCCCGCGCCGGACCGGCGGCGGAGGCTGCGTGGGCCGTGGCAGGATGGGCAGACCGTGGCGACCAGCCCTTGTCGTGCGGGTGGGGACAGTAGTGACCCCGCCGACAGCATTCAAGGGCGGGTTTCCGCCGAATAAACACCCGAATGCCCGCCGCCAGTGGCGTCGTACCCCGTGTCAGCCGCCAGGCGGGACGGCGGGCAGCGGCAGGACCGGTGCGGGCCGGACAGGCCGTCCGACGACCGGCTCCGGCACGACGGGGACGATCAGGTCGCGAAGGAGTCCTGGATTACCGGGCCCGATCGATGTGTCGGCCGCCCGCAGGTCGCTGTCGGCCCGCCAAAACTCCTGTCGTGCGGTGATTTCCAGCACGTCAGCCTCGAACTTCGCCTGTTCGCGAATCGTGACACGCAGCACATCGCTGCGGCCCAGCCGCAGCTGCTCACGCTCGGCTTCCGCGACGAGCCGCGCCAGTTCCAGCCGCTTCAACGCCTGGGTATGAAACTCGTGGGCCCGCTCCAGCATCGAGTAGGCGTCCTGGACCTCGGCCCGCACCTGATCCCCGGCGAAGGAGAGCTGCCGATCGAGCTGGATGATCTGTGAATCGAGCGTCTGGAGTTTGCCGCGGGCGTCCCGTCGCTGAGCCGGCATCTGGAACACGAGCGATGCCTGGAGCACCTGCCGGTCGAGCCCATTCACACCTGACAGCGGGCTCTTGCCGTAGCCAGCATCCTGGTTGCCAAGCACCTGGCCGTCCACGCCCGGGAGGGTCTGATTGGCCGCCAGCCGCCGCTCGATCACGAGCTTCTCCTTCTGAAGCGCCAGCCGTTGAAACTCGGGCCGCGACCCCAACGCTCGAGCCAGCGACTCCTCGTAGAGCGCCACGGTTGGACGCACCGGCTGAGGGACGGGCTGCATCCGCCGCCGCCTGGCGAGAAGTGGCCGGCCGGAGGCATCGCGATGATAGAGCGATAACTCGATCGTGGCCTGCTGCACGGCTCGGTCAGCTTGAACAATGATGCCGTTGCGGAAGGCGATGTTCTGCTGATTGTCTACGCGCTCGATGTTGGCCACGGCCCCGGCGTTCACCTTGAGTTCGAGCTGCTCGTCACGGTCGATGGCCAGCTTGAGAATCCGCTCTCCGGCGCCATACCGCTCCCCGGATCCCTCCCAGGCCCAGTAGGCCCGGGCTGCCGACCGCATGTAATCCAGCCGACTCCTTTCGATAGCCGGCTCAGCGAGCGCCATGTCGACCTGGGCTTGGGCATGGGTTGCCCGGGCTCGGTCAATGTCGCGGTTCCGCGCGAAGGGCACATTGAGCCCGCCGCGCACCTCGCCGGCATCGGCGGTCTTCTGCG
>JBPCTA010000571.1:0-6619 GCA_051006595.1 Pirellulales bacterium | reverse complement strand
GGCGAATCCCAAGGCCGAAGTCGATCTGAGTTCCCCACTGCCACGACTGCACCAGCGTGATCCCCATGCCGCAACGGAAGCCCCAGCAAGCGAGGCCGAATACCGCGGCCGCGGCGGCCGTTGACTCGGCGGTGATCGACGCGATTCTGGCCAACGCCAGGCCCCTCTGGGACGCGGTGCAAAGGGTGTCGGGGGAGTTCATCGCCATCGTCGATGCCGCCGGCATCGTGCGGTGGTGCAACCGTGTAGAAGAGGGCTACCGGATCGACCAGGTCGTCGGCCACAGTGTGATCCAGTTCACCGAGCCGGAGTCGGCACGGAAACTCTTTGACGCTGTGACCGACGTGATCGGCACCGGCGCCGAGCGCTCGGTGGAGACCATCATCCGTGGCCTCGACGGCGAGCCCAACTTCTACGCCTTGCGGCTCGGTCCGATTCTCCACGAGGGCCGCACCGCGGCGGTCATGGTCTGCTGCCAGAACATCCGCTCGTTGAAGCGAACGGAACAGATCCTGCAGCACGAACGGACGGTGCTCCGCCAGCTGCTGGAGATCCAGGAGCGGGAACGACAGCTCGTGTCGTATGAGATTCACGACGGCCTGGCCCAATACCTGGCCGGCGCGCTGATGCATCTCGAGGCGTATCTCTATACCAAGTCCGACGCGAGCGAATCTCCGGAACTCGAGCAGGGCACCCGGCTGCTCCGGGCCGCTGCGGAAGAGTCGCGGCGACTGATCGGCGGGCTTCGACCACCCGCGCTCGACGAGCTCGGAATCGTCGATGCGATCGAATCCCTCGTGGCCGATGCCCGCACCGAAATCCCGACGATCTCGTTTTCGCACTTCCTACCCGGGGAGAGGCTCCCGCCCGCCCTGGAAACCACGATCTTTCGGATCGTCCAGGAGTCGCTTTCCAATGCCCGCAAGCACGCGGCAGCCCGAGTGGCCCGGGTGGCGATCGAACGCGTCGGCGACACGGTGAAGATCACCGTCCGCGACGAGGGCCGCGGCTTCGACCCCGCGGCGGTGCCCAGCGAACGCTTCGGCCTCGAGGGCATCCGGCAGCGGTGTCGGCTGTTCGGTGCGGAGCCGCGCATCGTCTCCGCCCCCGGCAAGGGCACCACGATCGAGGCCGTGCTGCCGATCGTCGATGGCTCGCAGGTCTGAACGGAGATCAGGCGGCCTTCCGCAGCCCTTCGATCGACCGGCCGAGGCGACGACGACCCGTGCTGGAGGCCGTCGCGGTCATGGGCGCAGTCATGGACGCGGTTATAGACGCGGACGACTCGAGCACCGTCGGCTCCTTCGTCACCGCGAGGCGGTCCCGCAGCGTCTGAGCCAGTGTGGCGCCGAGGTCTTCGTCTCGCGTCCGAGTGCCCACGTCGTCGATTGCGTCGGCCAGTCCGAGGACGACGGCCTGCCGCACACCTTCACGCACCCACTGAAAGAAGCTCATGGTGATCCGCTCCCTGAAGACCGCCCCGTCCCGATTCGCTTGGCCACGGCAAAACGTAGTCGCCCAGAAACCTATCGGCGGCTCAGCCGCCGGGCTGCACGGGCCGGCTGCGGCGTGCAGGCCCCGGTTTCTGGGCAGGATGTGCGGGCCCGGGCGAGTCGTCGGCCCGGGCCACGCAGACCAGGCAGATATCGTCGCTCTGCGGCTGGCCGCCGGCATGCCGCTCGACATCCTCCAGAATCCGCCGACCGAGTTCGGCGGCCCCCGCGGCCGATTCGGCAATCACGCGCTCCAACCGCTCGAACCCGTAGCACTCGCTCTCGTGATCGAGTGCCTCGCTGATTCCGTCGGTGCAGAAGACGAGGGCGGCCCCAGCCGCCAGTTGGATCTCGCACGAGCGAAACTCGCAGTCGCCAGCCATGCCGAGGGGCAGGCCGCCCAAATCGGCGGCCACCGTCCGGACGCCTCCGCCGGGCTCCCGCATGAAAACCGGCAGGTGACCGGCGTTGCAGACCGTGACCATGTGCCGCGCGGGGTCGAGCACGGCCACGACGAGCGTGGCGAATCGATCGTCCCAGCCACCGCGCAGGAAACTCTCGTTGATCTGCGCCACCGCCCGTCCCAGATCGCGTTCGCTCGCCAGGCAATACCGCACGTCGGCAGAAAGCGCCGCCATCAGGAGGGCGGCCGCCACGCCCTTGCCCGAGACATCCGCCAGCACGAAGGCGAGCCGGTCGTCCGCAAGGGGCACATAGGCGAAGAAATCGCCCCCCACGTGCCGCGCCGATTCGTAGTAGTCGAAAACCTCGTAGCCGGCGATGTCGGGGGGCCGCGACGGCAGGAGCCCCTGCTGCACCCGATGGGCCAGTTCGAGATCGCGATTCAACTGCTCCCGTTCAACCCGCTGGTCGTGGGCCAACGCCTGCTCGATCGCCTGCGAGGCCTGGCCCGCCACGCCGGCGAGCACGTCGAGGTCGGACTCCACGAATCCGGCACGGATATCGCGGGAATCGACCTGCACGACGCCGAGCAGGCCGCCGTCGCCGCTGACCACCGGCACGCACATGACGGAGCGGATACGACAGTCCACGATGCTGTCATGCGAGTTGAAACGGCTGTCGGCGGCGGCATCGGCCGAGAGGATCGCCCGGCGCGATTCCGCCACGGTGTTGATGAGCGAGAGGATCAGCCGCACCGGACCGGCTGCCGACTCCGCCTTGATCCGCCGGGCACGGAGCACCGGCCGGCCCGACTGGGGATCGACGAGCAACACAAATCCCCGTTCGGCCTGTGGAAAGACCTCGAGCAGTCCGTCGAGCAGTCGCGGCAGCACGTCATCGAGCGAGAGCGAGGCCCCGATCGCCCGGTTGAGGCCGATCACCGCCCGGAGTTTCGCCTCGGCATGCTGGCCGACGCCGTCGTCGGTCGCGGGCCGCGGCAGGTCGAGCTGCGAGACGATGACGCCCGCAGATTCCTCCTCGACGAGATAATCCTGAGCGGCGCCCGTCTCTGGGACCATGGCGATGGCCGACCGTGGACGCCGACGCGACGCCGTCTGGTACACGAGCCGCTGGCCGCAGATGGAAATCTCATCGCCCTCGTCGAGCCGCCTCCGGCCCGCGAGCGGCTGGCCGTTGACGATCGTCCCGTTGCGACTCTGGAGGTCCTCGATGAACGTCCCCTCGCCATCGCACGTGACCGCCGCATGCTGCCGGCTCACGGAGGCGGCATCGAGCACCACCTGACAGCCCGGATGGCGGCCAAGAACGTTCCTGCCCTCGGCGAGCGGGATTCTCGCGGGACGGCGGCCGGCGGATTGCAGTTCGAGGAACGGCACGGCGCGATGCACCTGATGAAGAAACCCGTGAGAACGCAGCGATCCGCCGTGGGGCGGGGCTCCTGCGCGGCTGGAATTGCCGTGCGTGGCCGCGGCGGGTAATCTCGCGATCACGATCCCGATGGGGAATGGTGTAACGGTAGCACGACTGGCTCTGAACCAGTTAGTCTAGGTTCGAATCCTAGTTCCCCAGTTTGATCCCTCACGCGCCGGGAGGCTGGCCTCGCGGTTATCCCTCACGCGGAGGGGTTGGACGCGGAGAGACGCTCCTTCCCGTCATGCAACCTGCTCCCCACCGCGTGCTGCTCGTCGACGACCAGGCCATGATCGGCGAGGCCGTTCGTCGGCTGCTGTCCGAACAGACCGACATCGCCTTCGAGTTCTGCCGCGACGGTGGCAAGGCGCTCGACGTGGCCGAGGACTTCGGTCCGACCGTGATCCTCCAGGATCTGGTCATGCCCGGCATCGACGGGCTCGACATGGTTCGACGATTCCGGGGGCTTCCGGCGACCGCCAACGTGCCCGTGATCGTGCTCTCGGCGCGCGAGGAGTCGGTCGTCAAGGCCCAGTTGCTCGACGAGGGAGCGAGCGATTACCTCATCAAGCTTCCGGATCAGATCGAGCTGATCGCCCGTATCCGGGTGCATTCCGAGGGCTATCGACGGCTGCTCGAGAGAAATGCAGCCTTCGCAGCCCTCGAGCAGTCGCTCTCCGACCTGAAGCGGGAACGGGAAAAATCGGAGCGGCTCCTCCTCAGCATCCTGCCCGCGAAGATCGCCGAACGGCTCAAGGACGGTGAGGCGACGATCGCCGAAAGCTTTCCGGCCGTGACCGTGCTGTTCGCCGACCTCTGCGGCTTCACCGAGTTTTCCGAGAAGGTCGATGCCCAGCACGTGGTCGGCCTGCTCGACGAGATCTTTTCCACATTTGACCATCTGGCCCACGCCCACGGCGTCGAAAAAATCAAGACGATCGGCGACGCCTACATGGCCGTCTCGGGGCTGCCGGTGCCGCGACCCGACCATGCCGAGGCGATGGCGGTGATGGCGATCGGCATGCAGGAGGCATTTCGCAGCGTGGTCCGCAACCGGGGCCTGTCGATGGAGCTTCGGATCGGCATGCACTCGGGGCCGGTCGCGGCCGGGGTCATCGGCAGGCAGAAGTTCACCTACGACCTCTGGGGCGACACCGTGAATCTCGCCAGTCGCATGGAATCGCATGGCGAGCCGTCGCGGATTCACATCTCGCCAGCCACCCGCGGCCTCCTTGGCGATGCCTTCCGCTTTGCCGACCGCGGGGAAGTCGCCCTCAAGGGCCGCGGCACGCTCCAGACCTCGTTTTTGCTCGGCCGAGCCTGACCTCGAGCCGGAACTCGAGCCGGGCTAATGCCAGCGTCTGAGCCAGCCGCGCCGCCAGAAAAACACCACCATGCCGATCGTGGTCACAGCCATGATGGCGATCGCGACGAGGCCCCCGTAGCGGTAGTTGAGCAGCGGCATGTTCCATGGTGATTCGGTGTTGAAGTTCATCCCGTAGTAGCCCGTGATGAACGTCAACGGCATGAAGATCGTGGCGATCACCGTCAGCACCTTCATGACGTCGTTCATGCGGTTGTTGATGCTGGCGAGATAGATATCGCGGAGATCGCTGCCGATCTCGCGATAGCTCTCGGTGAGGTCGAGCAGTTCCATCGTGTGGTCGTAGGAATCGCGGAAGTGCTGTCTCGCATGGTCGCCGACGAAGGCGGTGGACTCGCGGCCGAGCGCGTGCAGCACGTCGCGGGTCGGCCAGAGCGCTCGGCGGAGCGTCATCAGGTCGTTGCGGACGTCGTGAATCCGACCGAGCAATCCCCGAGAGGGATTGTCGAGGGCTTCCTCCTCGATCCCCTCCAGCCGGTCGCCGAACTGCTCGAGCACGGGAAAGTAGCCGTCGATGACGGCATCGAGGAGCAGGGCACAGAGGTGGTCGGCACCGAGGTGCCCCAGTCGCGTGCGGCCATGGCGAATCCGCTCCCGAAGGCCCTCGAATCCATCGGGCACCGTCCGATCGTGAAACGTGATCACATACCGATCGCCGAGGAAGATCGCCATCGGGTCGGTCACGATCGTGTCACCCTCGAACCGTGCCATCCGCACGGCGATCAGCACCTGGTGGCCAAACACCTCCACCTTCGGCCGCTCATCGGGCGTGATCGCGTCCTCGAGGGCCAGTTCGCCGATCTCAAACACTTGCCCCACGGCTCGAATCGCTGCCGCATCCTCGAATCCATCCACGTCCAGCCAGACGATCGGCCACTTTTCGCGGGCCATCGTGAGATCCAGCGGCGAGACCACGACCGACTCGTGGGTGGTGCTGCCGTCGCAGGCAATCAGCCGGAGGACTGTTGGCTGGCCCGAGGATTCTCGATCAGCCGATGGGGGCAAGGCCGCGACACCGGCCGACAGACGGCGGCGGTGGCGACGGCGGCGGAGCTTGCGAGACGCCACGATGGAGTTCCTGCGGAAGGCTGGGGGGCACGGAGCCGCGACGCAGCGCTGACTGCATGCCTTTCGGCCGTCACGATAGCCTCCGGGGCAGCGTGCGGTCGACCCGTTCGGCGGCCGCTGTCTGGCATCGCCACGGGCGACGCCCTGCGGGGTATTCTGTCGGGATGCCCCGCGAATCCAGCGTCTCACCGATCGGCGAAGCCATGGGGTGGGTGTCCCGCATCATGGCGATCGGTCTCATGATGTTTCTGCCAGGTGTGGCCGGAGGGTGGCTCGACGGCCACCTCGGCACGCGTTTTCTGGGGCCGCTGGGCTTCGCCGTGGGGCTCAGTGTGGCACTCCTCTGGCTTGCCCAGATCGGTGGACGCAAAGGGGGCCAGCCGTGACCCCGAACTCCTTCACGGCACCCGCGAGCCGTCTGGGCCCCTTGATCGCCCTGCCGGTCATTCTGGCTGCCGCCGTGGCGGCCGTCGCTTGTGGGCCAGGCGACGCAGGTCATCGGCAGGCCGTGCTGTTTGCGGCAACGGTCTGTCTCGCGGGGAGTCTTGGGGCCTGGCTCGTCGGACGTCAGCCGGCGACGACGCCGGCGGGGCGGGTCACCTCCGCCCTTGCGGCGATGGCGCTGCGTCTCTTTCCGGCTCTCGTCGCTCTGGCGTGGCTTCAAACCGGCGGTGCTGCGATCCGGGCGGCGGGTGGCGGAGAACTCCTCGTTTTTTTCTACCTGGCGGCGCTTGCGGCGGATCTCGTTCAAACCATCGTGGTGAGTTCCAGGGTGGCCCAACGCCCCGGCACGGATAAGGTGATTTGACGCCGATGGCTCCCATGCCGCACACTCTCAGCC
>JBPCTA010000570.1:0-5227 GCA_051006595.1 Pirellulales bacterium | reverse complement strand
GCGCTGATCCAGGCGTCGATGTTTCCGGCGAGGCCGCGGTCGTAGGTCTCCACGTTGAACTCGAAGTTGAGCCGCATGCTCCGCTCGTCCCAGTTGCCGCTGCCAAACATGGCCCAGGTCGAGTCAACCACCATCAGCTTGGTGTGTTCGAACGGCGGCGGCGACATCCAGACGTTGCAGCCGCGCGAGAGGGCCTGCCAGAGCATCGCGTCGCTCGCCCAGCCGACGAGTGCGAGGTTGTTCTCCTCGGGCAGCACGATATCGACAGCCACGCCCCGCATCGCCGCCACGTCGAGCGCCTGGAAGATGGCGTCGTCGGGGAGAAAGTAGGGCGTCATGATCCGGACCGACCGCTGCGCCGCGGCCAGTGCCCCCACGAGCACGAGTTTGATGCGGCCGATGTCGGGGTCGTCCGGACCGAAGCGGATGCCCCGGGCCAGCATCGTGCCGGCAGGATCGAGCACCGGCCGCCAGGCGTCGCCGCCGAGCGATTCATCGGCGGCGAAGGCCCAGTCTTCGATGAAGACCTCGAGCAACTGGGCGACCACCGGGCCCTCGAGCCGGAAGTGGAGATCGCGAACGGGATGTCGCGGATGATGGGCGAGCCAGCAGCCGTCACGAATATTGAGTCCGCCTGTGAAGCCAACACGGCCGTCGATGACGAGGATCTTGCGGTGATTCCGCAGGTTGGCGTAGGGGAAATAAAAGGGCACGCTCGTGGGCAGGAAACGCTCCACGCGGACGCCCTTCCCGGCCAGCACGCCCGTGATCGACGGATACGTATAAGAAGCCCCGATGCCATCCACGAGCACGCGGACGGCCACGCCTCGAGCGGCGGCCCGACCGAGAGCGTCGGCGAAGATCCGGCCGGTTTGGTCGTTGTCGAAAATATAGGAGGCGAGCCCGACGCTTCGCTGTGCCGACTCGATCGCCTCGAGCATCTGCGGGTAAGCGGCGTCGCCCCCGCCCACGGGTTCGATGGTGTTGCCATCGACCAGCGGCCGGCCCGTGGCGTGGCCCACGAGCGTGGCGAGCGACCGCAGCGGGGCGGCATCGGGGCCGATCGCCGCCAGCAGCCGCTCGTCCGTGGCGACAGCCGGCTCCAGCACATGGGCGATTCGAGCTTGGCCAGCCCGGAGTTGGGTGGCCCGGGATCGGATTCGATTGACTCCCAGGAGGGCATAGGCGATCGCCCCAAACACGGGGGAAAGCCAGATCAGGCCCACCCAGCCGATCGTGGATCGCGTGTCTCGCTTGAGCAGAATGGCATGGGCCGAGGCCCCGATCGTCAGGGCTAGGACAGCCGCTGCCGTGAGATGCGGCCACAGTGCCGTCCACCATTCCCATGCCTCGGCCGTCGCGATTTCCATGGGCCAAGGCTATCACGGCCCCGGCGGCGGGGAGTCCGCCGAAACCAGCGGGCATGGAGCGAATCGCGCCACCTTCCGGCCCTAGGTGGAGCGAATCGCTCCACTTTTGGACCCGGGGTGGAGCGAATCGCCCCACCCCCAGGCCCTGGGTGGAGCGAATCGCTCCACCCAGGGCGAACTGCCCCAGGAGCGCAAACTCTGCCGCCGGCGGCAAAAAAGCTGCATTTTTGGCTGCAAAACCTATTTCCATGGAAGGGATGATGGAAATTTCGGAGCCCTGTCAGCTTTTGGCACGCGGCTTGCATTTGAGTTCTTTCGCCAAGGGATCTCTCAGGGGGATTCCAAGGCGTTGGCTGTTCGATGTCAGGCATCGAAGGCCGTTCCTTCCGTTACCACCCAGAAAGTCCACTCTTTAAAGGATTTGCACCATGAACTTCATCACCATCGGGCTCGTTGCTGCCGCCAGCACGCTGTTTGGTTTTTTGACGACTGCCGACGCAGCTGACGTTGCCGCAGCCAACATGACCGGTTCCATCCTCGTCGCTGAAATGGACGCCCCCGCCACCATCGCCTCGCTGGCTTGGGCCGGTGAGAACGAGACATTCTCGAGCATCGATTTGGGTGACGCCGGCTTGGCGTCGCAGGATGAGATCGAGGTCAACGTGCAACTGATCACCGGCATCGCAGCCCCCGAGCCCCCGGCGATTGTGCTGGCCGGCATGGCGATCGGCGGCATGCTCTGTGGTCGCTCCCTGCTTCGGAAGCGTCGTCCGGCCGCCACCAAGGAGACCTGCTGATGACCGGAACCCCACGAGGGGGCATGGTTCAGACGCTCACAAAGTGGGATGTCGTGCTGTGCCTCGTGCCAATCGGACTGTTTCTGTCGATCGTGTCATTGGTTTGATCGATCGAGATTTCAACACTCTTCACCCATCGATTTCAGTACGAGAACGAAAGGACGATGTCATCATGATGGTCATCGCAAGCAATATGGTCGATCTGGGCGGTGAAAGCCGCATTCCGGGGATCGTGGTGGTTGACCCCCGGTTTGATGCCTACACGTCGCTGGCTGCCAGCGCTCGGATGGGCCGCCTCGACCTGCACTTTCGCTCGAGTGGGTCCGCTGCCCTGAAGCTTGCGGACCGGCTGGAAGTCGATGCGTGGCTCATCGCCACCGAACTCGACGACATGTCGGGTGAGGATTTCGTCGGCCTGCTGCAGGCTCGGCGAGGCGACGCGAAGGTGGCGATGGTGGATGCCGCGATGGAAGGATCGCGTCACTTCCACCTCGCCGAGCAGGTGGCCCGTGAAGCCGGGGTCGACATGGTGCTCTCGAAGCCGATCACCGTCAGCGACCTCGAGGAACTGCTCGGGCTGCCGATTGAAGAGCGTCGGCTGCGGATTGCCGCCCCTGGCCGCTCGTGGGCTGCGGTGCCGGTGAGCGTGGGCGCTGCGATGATTGCCATCGCTGTGCTGATGATCGGCTGAAACGGTTCACCGATAGAATACGTCCGGTTTTGGGGCTTGGCATGATTGCCAGGCCCCAAATCGTTTGGTCCCTCCTCATTTTTCCTCACCGCTGCTCTTGGCCGGCGCGGTCAGAGTGGGTTTGGCACAAACGGGCCGCCGCGGCATTGTTTGAGGTGCTCGAGCGCGGCGATCTGGCCCGTCGTCTCGAGGGCGTTACGGTAGACCGGGTCGTGGAAGCCCTCGATGTCGATCGAGCCCCGCCAGCCACATTGCCGCAGGGTGTCGATGAGCCTCGTCCAGTTGGTGTCACCGAAGCCCGGCAGTCGATGATTCACATACGGCACGCCGCCGCGAATGCCGTGCTCGCGGATCACATGCCAGAGCACGGTGGCGTCCTTGCCGTGAATGTGCCAGATGCGGCTGGCGTATTTCCGTAGCTGCGGGAGCGGATCGACAAAACTCACCAGTTGATGGCACGGCTCCCACTCGAGGCCGATCACCGGGCTCTCGACCGCCGCGAACATCGCGTCCCAGGCGTTTGGGGCATGGGCGATATTCCAGTCGCCCGCGTCCCAGGAGCCCCGCTTCTCGCAGTTTTCGAAGGCGATCCGCACGCCCCGATCTTCGGCCCGACGGGCAAGCGGACCGAAGACCTTCGCGAACGGCCCGTAGGACTCGGGCACGGGCCGCCCGGGAATCCGCCCGGCGAATCCCGAGACGATCTCGCACCCAAATAGCCCGGCGGCATCGATGAGCCGCTCCCAGTCGCGGACGGTCTCGGGGCTGGTGAGCGGATTGCCGTACACGCCCACCGCGCTCACCCGCGGCGGCAGGTCGTGAGCCCCGCACGCATGGCCTTCCAGCACCCGCCGCACCGACTCTGCCAGGCCGCCAACGTCGAACTCCCCCACGGTCCGCCCGAAGCTCACCTGAAACGTCTCGAACCCATGGGGCAGGAGTTGGGCGATGATCTCGGCCGTCCGCTCATGGGCGGGCACGAGCGTGCCGAGGCGAATGTCGTCGTGGGCGTGCATCGCCCGAGTGTAACCGCCGCGTGCCAGCCGATCAGCCGTCAGGCCGCGGGCGTCCGTACAAGCCGACCGGCCGTAAGGCCGCGGGCAGCCCTGCCGCACGGCTCGGGACTGCCCATGCCCCGTCGCCGGACGCTCGCTGCGCCCATCCTGGGCTTCGCTCACTCGGATGCCGCCATCGCTTCGCCATCCTGGCTGCGCTCGTCGTCATACGCCGGCTCCGGGGCACGGGCAGCCCCTCGCTGAGTTCGTGCCCGTGAAAGCCGACCGGCCGTGAGGCCGCGGGCAGTGCTACGTTGGACGCCGAGTCCGTCCCGGGGTCCACCCCACGCCCCACGGCGTCGGGCTTGTACATTCTGGTGGAGGAGCAGGTCGACCGGCCGAGGAGGACGCCGTCAACCCACGGAGGCGTTTGGCAACTGATGCGGCTCTTGAGTTGGAACATTCACAAGGGGATCGGCGGCCGCGATCGCCGGTATTCGCTCGAGCGGATCATCGACTGTATCGAGGCAGAAAATCCCGACCTGATCTGTCTCCAGGAAGTTGACCGCCTCGTACGCCGCAGCCGGCACGACGACCAGCCGCGGCTGCTCTCCCGCTACTTCCGCTGTCACTGCGTTTTTCAGCCGACCGTGGCCTCGGGAAACGGCGGGTATGGCAATCTGGTGCTCTCCCGCTGGCCCGTCGAGAGCCGGCATCGAATCACGCTCCGGCAGGGCCGTCGCAAGCCTCGTGGAGCGCAACTGCTGCTCATCGATTCGCCCGAGGGGCTGCTGCATCTCGTGCACACGCACCTCGGCCTCGTCGAGGGTGAGCGGCGGTGGCAGATTCAGAAGATCCTCGGACACAAGCTCTTTCGCTCAGCGGATCCGCATCCGACGCTGATCGTGGGCGACCTGAACGACTGGCGCAACGCGCTTGCAGCCAATGCGCTCGCCGTCGGCGGCTTTACTCAGGTCACCACGCCGATCTCGCGATTTCGCACGTTTCCCGCCTGGCTGCCGGTTGGATCGCTCGACAAGGCGTTTGTCCGCGGGCCGATCGCCATTCACCACGCCCGCGTCGTCCGCACGAGCCTGGCCAAGACCGCCAGCGACCACCTGCCGATCGTGATCGACTTTCACCTGCGGTGATCGAGACCCCGGCTTGCCCCCCGTCGCCGGACGTTCGCGTGGCTCAGGGCTGCCCATACCCCGTCGCCGGACGTTCGTTGCGCCCATCCTGGGCTTCACTCACTCGGATGCCGCCGGCGCTTCGCCATCCTGGCTGCGCTTGGCGTCATACGCCTGCTCCGGGGCACGGGCAGCCCCTCGCTGAGTTCGTGCCGTTTTCGTGAAAGCCGACCGGCCGTAAGGC
>JBPCTA010000569.1:0-8418 GCA_051006595.1 Pirellulales bacterium | reverse complement strand
GGTGTGGTTCGACAATCCGTTTTTCGAACGGGGCCGAGACCTGTTTCGGCAGCGGTTTCATCAAGAAGCCCTGCATGCAGGGGCAAGCCCTGAGGCCGCCATGGCCGCGGCCAGGACGCGTGCCGAAGCCCTCACCGCGGGCGAGGAGGGCAGCAACGCCTTCTATGTGGGAGACGATCGCTTCATCCTCGGGGCGGATTCACTCGTCAGGGCGTTCCGCGGGCCGGTCTGCGGCGAAGTTACCGATGACTCTCCCGCGCATGAACTGGTCTTCACGCGGAAGGTCTTCAGCCTGTCGCGGTTCCGTGAACACATGATGGAAGACAACTTCTCGGTGCAGGCCTGCATGCGGGCGGATTCTGCCGCAGTACACCCCGGGTGCTTCACCATCGAGCGGATTCGGGCCCCCCTCGACCCGGTGCACCTGCTGCAGTTTCATGCCCTGCACCCGCCCGAGAAAGAGCTCGGCAGCCTGATCTCGGCTCTGGCCAGCACCAACCCCGCGCCCATCTTGGATCGCAGCGAGCGTGCGACGGTTGCACTGTTTGCATCCCACTACGACTGGGACGAGCAGCAGCGGGTGCGGCTCGCGATCGACGCGGTCATGCGGGCGGATCCCGATGCCATCTGGTGGTTGCTGCGAGACCGCATCGACGACGACCGCTACGTGCTCACCGCCGCGCGGGCCGCCGAGGTCCGGAACTTTACGGTCGGCATGCTCTGCGGCGATCTCGCGGATTCGAGATTGTGCCTCTGCTTCACTCGCCGACTTCCGCTCGTTCCAGGCCGGTATCCTGCCTCGTTCCGTCCGGATCGCGAGTTTCTTCGCGAGGAAGCCCGGTGGCGGGCCGCACGCATGCCGCTGTTTGCCATGCAGTCGGCCCTGTGCGAGGCCGCGATCCGGGATTGGAAGAGTGTCGTGGAAACCGAACCCGGCGAGGACGGCAGGACCCACCGTTTCTCGCCGGAGGAGAAATCGCGGTATGTCCTTGCCCTTCGCGAGGAGATTGACGAACTGGCTCGCACCCGCCGCGCGGCGTGCGAGGAGGTGATCCTGCCCTATCGAGCTGCACCCGCCGGCTGGGACGGCTTTGATGCCGAACGAGCGGTCGCGTCGATCGTGAGTTCATCGTGACCGCGACATACGATGACAGTGACGACGACTGGGACGACATCGACGAAGAACTCGACGAGACGGGCGACGACTCCGAAGGCGATGAACCAACGATTCCGTGTCCCTACTGCCGGCATGAGATTCTGGAAGACTCGCCCCGCTGCCCGGCATGCGACCGCTTTATCTCCAGCGAGGACTCCCCCGGTTTGAAGAAGCCGCTGTGGGTCGTGCTCACGGCCGTTGTCTGCCTGCTGATGGCGCTGATGTGGGCACTGGCAATGGGCTGAGGGTGGATCTGCCGGACTTCCCCGGGGATGACCGCCCGCCCGTGGTGATCAGCCGTTCCTTCTCCACGCGGCGGAGTCGCTTGATGGCTGCTTCGCGTTTCAACGCACGGGATTTCGTGGGCTGGGGTATCGTGTAGGCAAGCGCCACCGGAAGCCGGCTGCGGGTGTATTTTGAGGCCTTGCCGGCGACATGGGCCTGGAGCCGTTTGGGCAGATTGTTCGTGATGCCCGTGTAGAGCGATCCATCACGACAGCGAAGCATGTAGACGAGCCAGCGAGGGTTGGCGGGGCGAGAGGCAGTCGCCATGCCTGTTGGATGCTTTGGCCGATTCATCCGGCCAGTCGCTCCGCCGGGCGACGGCCGTTGTCGAGATGACTCCGACACGCCCGGTCGATCAGGTCGCAGGCGGTTGACGCGGTGCGGCGACCTTGGTTCCAGCGCTGCCGTGCCTGCAGCGGCCGCAGGCGAAGGAGGTCGCCGAAGACGAGTTTCTGATAGCGATGCTTGACCTTCACATTGAAGAAGCGGTCGAGCGCTGCGGTCATCGTTGCCGGCGACACCGTCTCGCCAGCGATCGAGTCGAGAAAGCTCCAGCAGCAATGCAAGACGGCGATATCAGGCAGCGCGGGTGTGCCCGCATAGAGATGCTGCCAGCGGGCGTTGTAGGCGTCGGGCAGCCGGCGGACCGTCCAGCCATCCGCCTCCAGCATCGCCAGCGACACAGCCAGCGCCGCCTGATC
This sequence comes from Pirellulales bacterium, assembly GCA_051006595.1. Lineage (GTDB taxonomy): Bacteria > Planctomycetota > Planctomycetia > Pirellulales > UBA1268 > QWPN01. The sequence continues at coordinate 6,276 of JBPCTA010000569.1, read as the reverse complement.
GCTGTTGTGAATCCACTTCCGAAAACCCTTCGACTCGTCGAACAGGTCGGCAACCCGCACGATGTTTTGTTCCCAGAGATCGCGGAGTCCGCAGTCCCACGGGGCGAAGACGACGCCGCCGTTGAAGTACGGCACCATCGCCGCGAGTTGGCCATCGCCGGCCTCGTAGCCCATCATCTTGCGGGGATACCGGGGCAGGTCGAGTTCTCGGACGAGCGGCGGGATCAGCCTCGGCGTCGGCATCTGGATCGCGTCATAGATCACCCGCCAGTCGGCCAGCGTGAGGTTGGGGGCGTCGTCGGGGCAGGCCGCCACGCAGGTGCCGAGCCTCGAGAGCGGCGCGAGGTCGGAGAGAATGGCGACGTCGACATCGAGCAGCAGGAAACGGTCCGTCTCGGGCTCGATCTCGAGGCCGCGGAGCTTGTTGCCCACGTGGTGATCCCGCCGCAGCGAGAGCGGCTGATGCACCGTGATGCTGGCCTCGCATCGCTCTGCCAGCCGGCGAATGCTCGGTGGCGGGTCGCCGATGCAGGCGAGATGCAGCGGGAAGCGACGCGACGTGCCGGCATGCTCGAGCCACGTGGCCAGAAAGACGAGTGTTCGCGCCTCGAACACGGCGCTTGCACCCTCCGAAAAGTCGGGAACGGTAATCACGTCGAACGGACGAAGGCCGTCGTCGTCGAGCGGCTGCGGGGCGGTGGCCACTGGTGCTCCTTCGATCTCGGGCGGAGCGGCAACCGCTCACGCGCATGTGGGAAGGAGAGGGAAGATAGGCCGCGAGGCTTCCGCCTCCAAGGCCGGATCCATCGGCTTCCGAGAGGCCTGGTAAACGGCGGCGGCTGCGCAGACCTGGAGCGAGAGCACCGCTCTGGTGTCGGCCGGCGCGATTCGGGAGGATTCCGCCCCGGCAGGGAGGCTCTTTCGAAGTCACTCCAATGGCCCAAGGATGACGCGACGATGATTCTCGTGACGGGAGCCGCCGGCTTCATTGGCTATCACCTCTCCCGCCGGCTCTTGGAGGCGGGGGAGGAGGTGGTCGGCTTCGACAACCTCAACGATTACTACACGCCGCGGCTCAAGCACGATCGGCTCGCCCAACTCGACGGCCGTCCTGGCTGGCGGTTTGTGACCGGCGATCTCACGGATGCCGCCGGGCTGGCTGGCCTGGTTCGCGAGGGCGGGCCGGAGTGCGTGGTGAATCTGGCGGCCCAGGCGGGGGTCCGCTGGTCGATCGAGAAGCCGTCGGCGTATGTCGAGTCGAACCTCGTCGGCTTCGCCAACGTGCTAGAGGCCTGCCGACACGCCCGCACACCGCACCTCGTCTACGCCAGCTCCAGCAGCGTCTACGGGGCCAACACGAAGACGCCTTTTTCCGAGAGCGATCCGGTGGATCGGCCGGTCAGCCTCTACGCCGCCACGAAGAAGGCCAACGAGCTGATGGCCCACTCCTACAGCCACCTCTTCGGCCTGCCCTGCACGGGCCTGCGGTTCTTCACCGTCTACGGACCTTGGGGCCGCCCCGACATGGCCTATTGGAAGTTCACCGAATCGATCCTGGCCGGGACGCCCATCGAGGTCTACGGCGATGGGCTGCTGCGCCGCGATTTCACCTACGTGGATGACATCGTCGAAGCGCTGGTGCGGATGGTGCGTTGCCCGCCGGCGGCTGAGGCGCCGGCCGCTGCCGAGTCCGACACCGCAGCACCGTGGCGGATCTACAACATCGGCAACCACACTCCGGTCACCGTCTCCACGCTCCTTGAGACTCTCGAGGAGTTGTGTGGCCGGCGGGCGGTGCGGGTCATGAAGCCCCGACCACCCGGCGACGTGGAGGCGACCTATGCCGACGTGCAGGCCCTCGCCCGAGATTTCGGATTTGCACCCCACACGCCGCTTGACGTGGGTCTCAGCCGTTTCGTGGAGTGGTATCGCGGCTGGCGGCAGTCCTCCCAGCGACGAGCAGCTGCATGAGCCACGATCCGCGTTCGCTCTCGATCTGTCTCTACAGCGACGTTTCGCTGCCGAGCCTCGGGGGTGCGCAGACCGTGCTCGACTGCCTGGCACGGCGGCTTGTCGAAAGGGGCCATCGCCCAATCGTGGTGGTTCCGCCGGCGAAGACACCCTGCGATGACAGCCGGCTCGGCTATCCGATCCAGCGGCATCGCCGGCAACTCTCGAAACGGTTGGGCACGCGACTCGTGATCCCCCGGCTCCTGCTGCTGCACCGTCGGCATCACTTTGATCTCATTCACTGCCACGCCGCCTACCCGCAGGCGCATGTCGCCGCGACGCTCAAGCGATGGTGCGGCATTCCCTTCGTGGTGCGGCCGCACGGCAGCGACATCCTGCCGGACGACGTCATTCGCCGGTCGCCGTGGCTCGCGCGGCGGATGCAGCGGGCGATCGCCGAGGCAGCAGCCGTGATCGCGCAGGGCGACTACCTTCATGAAGTCATCGAAGGGGTGGGCGTGACGCCGGATCACATCCGAGTGATCAACAACGGCGTGGATCTCGCCGCGTTTCGCGACACCGCTGTCGCTCCCTATCCCCACCCGCGGCCCTACCTCCTCGGTCTCGGTGGACTCGTGCCCCACAAGGGCTTCGATCTTCTCGTTCGCGGCTACGCCCTGCTGCCGGAGGAGCGGCCCGATCTCCTGATCGCGGGTACGGGATCCGAGATGCCCGCGATGCGGGCGCTTGCCGAGGAACTGGGAGTGGCCCACCAGGTCACCTTCCTGGGACCGGTTGTCGGCGATCTCAAAGTCAGCCTCTATCGCTCGGCCCGCTTCTTCGTCTGCCCCTCCCGGCGGGAGCCGTTTGCCAACGTGATCCTCGAGGCCATGGCGGCAGGTCTACCCGTCGTGGCCACCGACGTCGGCGGCAATCGCGAGATGGTTCGGCATGAGATCAACGGACTGCTCTGTAAGCCCGAGTCGCCCATGGCTTTGGCGGAGGCGATGCGGCGACTACTGGCCGATACCCGCCTCGCGGTGACGCTGGCCTCGGGGGTCGCCCGCTCGATCCCGGAATATGACTGGTCGGCTGTCGCCGATCACTATGTCGCGCTGTATCAGGAGGTCGTCCAGAAGACCGTGGAGGGCGGCCGTGCCCGGCGGCCAACCTTGCCGCGGGGCCAGCGGAGCGCGGCCGCATGATTCACGTGGTTCTCGGGATGCACAAGTCGGGCACGACGCTCGTTTCGGAGATACTCCATTACTCGGGCATCGACATGATGGACGCAGTTGATGCGTCGCGGGGCTACGACGACGGCAATAAATGGGAACGCGACAGCACGAAGGCGATCAATCACGAACTGCTCGGATCAGCCGGCGCCTACAGCCTGCAGGCTTCCGCTCGGCACGGCATCAAGGCGACTGCGGCACTCACCGACCAGATGCGGGATGTGATCGCGGATCTCTCGGCAGAGCATGCCGACTGGGGATTCAAGGACCCCCGTACCTGCCTCACGTACGACGCCTGGGCGGCCACGCTGCCTGCGCATCGGCTGATCGTCGTCTACCGGCTGCCCGAAGAGGGCTGGGCGCACTACTGGAACGCGGCCAAGAGCCCGGCGAAGTGCCTCAACGTGATGGGCAGTTTTCTCCGCACGTGGTGCGAATACAACGCAGCGATCCTCCGCACGCTGGAGCGGACGCCGATGCCGGCCATCGTGCTGCATTACACGCAACTGATGCACGGCGAAGAGGAACTCCGACGACTCGGCCGATTCGTCGGTCGTCCGCTGGTCGACCGCCGGATTCCCGGCATGAACCGCAGTCGCCCCGGCGGACGCGTCAGCTACCGGCTCGCCCGCGGGCTGCACGCGATGGCGGGGGGCGAGCGTCCCGAGGCGATCGCCGAACGGCTTGCCGCCCGTTCCCGCTGACAGGCGACGACGGGAGCCCGGCAGACTGGGAAAACCAGGGCATCTTCGTGGGCATCGCCACGGACAGGCTCTGCCACGGTTCGTGGTGTTCAACTCAATGCAACCGGTACGAACGGACGATACCGCATGGTGTGTCACGTACCTGCGGGGGGCATGGGCAGTCGTCATGCGAGTCAATGCCTACATCGTCCATCTCGAGCGGTCCACGGCCCGCCACCGCCAGGTGCGGGAGCTCGCCGGAAGTCTTCCGCTACCGACCGCGGTGCTTCCGGCCGTCGATGGCAGGCTGCTCGATGAAGGCACCCGTCGCCGGTTCGTGAGGCGTCGGATTCATGCGCCGCGGTATCCCTTCAAGCTCCTCGACACCGAAGTCGGCTGCTTTCTCTCCTACCGACGCGCCTGGGAGGCGATGCTGGCCGACGGCTGTGATGCCGGATTGATCGCCGAAGACGACGTGGCCGCGGCGTCTCCACGATTCATCGATGTGATCGAGCATGCGATTGCGGCGATCCAGTCCGACGAGTACATCCGATTTCCCCTGCATGAGCGTGGCGAGGGAGTGATTCCACCCTCGGCCGGCAAATCCTTTGCGATCATCGAGCCGCGGCTGCCAGGGTTGGGCATGCAGATGCAACTCGTGGGTCGCGAGGCTGCCCGCCGGCTGCTCGCCGCCAGCGAGGTCTTTGACCGGCCGGTCGACAGCTTCGTCCAGATGCAGTGGATTCACGGTGCCCGAGTGCTCTCGGCCCGGCCGGTGATCATCCGCGAGGTGGATTTCGCGCTGGGTGGCAGCGTGGTGCAACTCAAGAACGGCGGGCTCGTTCATAAGGCGGTGCACGAGTTTCGGCGGCCGATCCTTCGCATGGCCGTACGGGTCGCCAACGAGCGCTGGCGCCGCCGGTCCGCGGCCTGATGGGCAAGGCGACCATGACAGCGACCACGGATCACCAGCAGGACGTGCGGCGTCTCCTGGCTCGTCTGGGGACGGCCCGACGGTCGCCGCGGCAGTTTTTTCACGATGCCTACGGGGCGATAATCCGGCCATGGTCTGCCGCAGGACCGCTGCCATCGGTGATCATTCCGGGCACGATGCGCGGCGGGACGACATCGCTCTATCGCTACCTCGCGGGGCACCCGCAGATCGCCCCCTCCATCAAGAAAGAGGTCCATTACTTCGACCGCCATTTCGGCCGCGGTGAGGATTGGTATCGCCGACAGTTCGTCAGGCGGCTTGATGGCTCGGTCGCTGGCGCGTTCGAGTCGAGCCCCTACTACATGTTCGAGCCGCGGGTGCCGGCCCGGGTGCGGAGTCTGGTGCCCGACGCGAAGCTCGTGTTTCTGCTTCGCGATCCGGTCGAGCGGGCATTTTCCCACTATCAGAAAAATCGCCGCGACGGGCGGGAACCGCTGGAATTCCTGGAGGCGATCCGCGCCGAGGATGAGCGGCTTGCCGGCGAGGAGGAGCGGATGCGGCACGACCCCGCGTACGTGAGCCGCATTCATCAGTACTACTCCTACCGCGGCCGCGGCCAGTACGCCGAGCAACTGGTGCGCTGGCGGGAGCACTTTCCCGAAGCCCAGACACTCGTGCTCGACGCCGCGGCACTCTACGCCGATCCCCGCAGCACCATGAGCCGGGTCGTGGCGTTCCTCGGCCTCGATCCCTGGACGCCGCCGTCGTTCGAACCGCACAACGCCGGTCGTCACGGTGCCGCTCCGCCTCCCGAGGCTCGAGCCATGCTGGAAGCGCATTTCGCCGCGCACGAACGGCGGCTCGTCGAGCTCATCGGCTGGTGCCCATCACGCTCAGGGGCGGCGGCCGCCGCCTGAGCCGCACGGCGGGAAGTTTGGTTCCATCCACGAGTTGATCTGATAGCTGCGAGGGGAGCACGAACATGTGGGTTTTCTGCGGCGGCATGTTTCGCTCGGGCTCGACCGTGCAGTACCAGATTGCCAGCCACCTCGTCGAGCACTTTGGCCGGGGCGAGCGGCTGACCTGGCAGAACGCCGACGACTTCGCGTTGGTCAAGTCGCTGCATGCCGAGGATGATCGGCTCCGCGTGTTCAAGGCGCATCACCTTTCGGAGGCGATCCGTGAGGAACTCGATGCTGTCGGAGGCCGGGTGCTGACCACGCATCGCGACATCCGTGACGTGGTGGCTTCGGCGATCCGCAAGAACGGCTGGTCGTTTCACCACATCTGGAAGCATCGCATGCTTTCCCGCTGGACGGAGCGGTTCGATGCCTGGGCTGCCCTCCCGGCCGCGCTCGTTTCACGCTACGACGACATGGTGACGCACCTCGACGCTGAGGCCGTGCGGATCGGCCGCCTGCTCGGCATGGACGTGCCGGCCGAACTGGCCGCGACGGTTGGCGAGACCTACGCGATC
>JBPCTA010000568.1:0-11681 GCA_051006595.1 Pirellulales bacterium | reverse complement strand
CGGCTGCACATGCTGAACTTCGCCGTGACGCGTTCCCACCGTCGCCTCGGGATCGGCACGCAGATGCTCGAGAAGCTGATCGGGAAACTGACGCCGGATCGGCGGGGCCGGATCGCGCTCGAGGTTCGCGAGACGAATCTCCCCGCGCAGCTGTTTTTTCGATCACTTGGCTTCCGGGCGACATCCGTGATGAAGGACTTCTACCGAGATTCAACGGAAGACGCCTATCTCATGCAGTATGCCCTCGAGGCCGCCCCTGACGTGGCGATGCCACGCCGCCTTGCGGGCTGATCTCCTCAGTTGTCGCCGCTGCGGCAAACAAGCGGCGGACCTCGGCGACTCGTTTTCGGAGAACGGTGAGCGAACGGGCCGCGGTATCGCCCCTGGCGAAGATCGTCACCAGTGGCCCGCCCGCCGGCAGCAGCTGCCCTGGGCGAGGAATGTCGGCAATGGCCGCCGCGCCGTCGGCCTCGGTCCAGGGGGCGGCAAGGTCTTCGATCATCGCCGTCCGGGGCGCGGGCCGAACGGCGGTGCGGCTGGCGAAGACGATCGCCTTCGACCAGATCGACGCCCCTGGGATCGAGGTATGGGTTGCTGCATCCGGTGGTTGTGGCGAGGTGAAGCCACAGGCTTCGAGGTGGAGCCGCGCAAGCGACTCGCCGGTGCCCCGTTCGTGGAGTTCCATGGAGGCGGTAGGCCGCGGGTTGACCTCGATGACATGCAGACCATGGTGCGCATCCAGAATGAAGTCGATCCCGACGAGGCCGACGAGGCCGAAGGTCGCGGCGAGCGTCGCGCCGAGATTGTCGAGTCTGGCGTGCAGATCGTGATGGATCTCCGCGAGCGGCCTGTCGAGCGACCCGCAGTAGGCGAAGGATCGGGCTCCGCACCACCGCCGTCCGATCAGTTGGAGGCTCGTTGCCAGCAGGCGACTGTTGCGTCCGTCGGCGACGAACGCCGCCGACCAGGACTCACCCGCCACGAATCGCTGCCAGCGCAGCGGTCGCGGGCTTGCCGCGGAGGAGCGACCGCGCCAGTGGCTGATGCCACGGCCACCGGCACTCGCCACCGGCTTCACCACAAACGATCCGTCGAGGGGCAGTCCGGCGGCGACCGCATAGGTCTCGGGAAACGCCCCGCCTGCCCCGCGCACGGCAGCCGCGAGTTGTTCGGGATCGCGAACGGCCCGCACGACGTCGGCGGCGTTGCCCGCGAGTGGTCGATCTCGCGCGAGGGCCTCGATGACTGTGGGGTGGTTTTCGAGGCCGCCAGTGTAGATGCACGGCCCCGGAGGAAACCCGGCGATCGCCGCGGGCAGTCCCGCCGGATACCCGGTCGCGGCCGAACCGGTGACGAGCTGGGTCGAGACCGCCGACCGCCGCAAGTCGACATCGCCAAACAGGTCCGCCGCATGCACGGCCCAGCCCGCTCGGTTGGCTGATTCCGCGCAGGCCCGGACACTCGCCCCCACGATCACGACATGTGGGCGGGGCTCGCTGCGCGGTGGAGGCATCCGACGATCGGTTCGTGCCATGCAAGACAGGCTACAGGGCTGCTCCGGTTGTTGGGAAACCCGGCCGTGGTATTCTGACCGCCCATATCTTGGATGGCAGCGAGCCCTCTAGGCGGGTGCTGGTTTCAAGTTCTGGTCCCCAGTACTGGTTTCAAGTTCTGGTTTTTTGTTTGTGTCATCTCCGGAGAAGTCGTCTATGTCGATGTTCATTGGCGAAGCGTTGAACGGCGAGGGCAATGAGATTGCCCATATCGATCTCCTGATTGGCAGCAAGGACGGCCCCGTGGGCGCCGCCTTCGCCAATGCACTGGCCCGTCAGAGCGAGGGCCACTCGAACCTGCTTGCCGTGCTGACCCCGAATCTGGCCGTCAAGCCGGCGACCGTGATGATCACAAAGGTCACGATCAAGGGCGCGAAGCAGGCCGTGCAGATGTTCGGACCGGCGCAGGCCGCGGTCGCGAAGGCCGTGGCCGACAGCGTGGCCTCGGGCGTCATCCCGAAGAGCGATGCCGAAGACCTCGTCATTGTCTGCGGTGTGTTCATCCATTGGCTCGCCGCCGACGACAAGAAGATCTACGAGTACAACTACAAGGCCACGGTCGATGCGATCGCAAATGCCATGAAGGGCAAGCCGACCGTCGAAGAGATGATCGCCGGCAAGGACGCGGCGGCCCATCCGTTCCGCGGATTCTGATCGTCGTGGTGGCGGGGGCCATCTCCGGCCCCCGCCACCGCACTCCTGCGCCGACTCGGAGGCGACTCATGCCCAGGAAGGTGCTCATCCAACTCGACTGCGATCCGCAGCCGAGCACGTTCGATGCGATCGTTGCCGTCGATGCAGGCGCCGACGTGATCCTGCGGCACGGTGGCGTGACGGTCGATACCGTGGCGCCGCTCGTGCACGGCGGGATGTTCACGCGTGGCGGAGCGGATCTGGCCTCCACGGCGGTGTTTGTCGGCGGCTCCGACGTGGTCGCCGCCGATGCGGTCGCCGCCCGCGTGCGGGCAACGTTTTTCGGGCCGGTGCGGCTGGGGGTGCTGGTCGATCCCTCGGGCGCCAATACCACCGCGAGCGCCGCCGTCGTCGCCGCGGGGCGGCATGTCACGCTTGCCCCCGGCGAAGCCACGGCATGCCGCGCGGTGGTGCTCGGTGGGACGGGGCCGGTGGGCCAGCGTGTGGCCCGGCTCCTTGCCCGCAAGGGGGTGCATGTCACCGTCGCCTCGCGGTCGCGATCCCGGGCAGAGGCGATTGTGGGCCGGATCGTGGCAGAGGCAGAGGTGCCGGCGTCGCGATGTGAAGCCGTGGAGCATCACGGAACCATCCTGCCCGGCTCGGCATTCGCCCGGCTGATCGCGCAGGCGGATATCATCATCGCGGCCGGCGCGGCGGGAGCGACCCTGCTCGACGCCGCTGGGCGAGCGGTCGCGACCTCGGCTCGCGTGCTCATCGACCTCAACGCCGTGCCGCCGGCCGGTATCGAAGGCATCGTCGCCGGCGACAAGGCCCGCGTCGATGGGACGGCGGTCGTCTACGGCCCGCTGGGCGTGGGGGGCACGAAGCTGAAGATCCACAAGGCGGCGATCGCCCGGATCTTCACGGCCAACGACGCCTTTCTTGACGCGGAAGAACTGCTCGCGATCGGCGAACACCTCGAAGCCGCCACGTGACCATGTCAGACGGCCTCCACGTGAGCCTTGTGGCCGACTGCATGCCATGTGAAAGCCGTCCGGCCGTTCAGCTGCGGGTGCAGCACGTTTGATTCCGGCCGATCCCAGGATCATCCCACGCCTCACGGCCTCGGGCTTGGACAGACCCAGCTCAGTGCGATCGCCCGCTGGTCGCCCGCCGCAGGTGTTGGCCGGCCACGCGATCGATCACGCCGGGGAAGAACCGGGCCGCGAGGGCGAAACCGACGGCCTGCCATCCCGGCGTGATCTCCGCGCGGCGGCGCTCCATCCCGTGAATGATCGCCGCGGCCGCGGCCTCCGTCGGCATCCGTCGGCCTCTCGACCATGGCGGCCGCTCGCCCGTCACGAGCGCATCCCAAAACTCCGAGACCGTGGGCCCGAGGCTCACATGGAGCACGTCGATCCCGTCGGTCGCCAGTTCCACGCGGAGCGTGCCGGCCAGCGATCGCAGCGCCGCCTTGGCCGCGCAGTATTCGCCGTGAAGGGGCAACGGGTGGCGTCCGAGGATCGAGCCCACGAGCACGATCACAGGATCATTGCCGCGTGAGAGGTCTGGAAGGCATCGACGGATCAGTTCGGCCGGCGCGATCAAATCGAGGTCGATGATCCGTGCGAAGGTGGCAGCCGTCATCTGGCGGAACGGACCAACCGCGCCGCCGCCGGCCGCGGCCACGATCGTATCGATCCCGCCGAGTCGCTCGTTCGCCACCGTCACGAGCCGGTCGCGAAACACGGGATCGCAGATGTCGCCGGCCTCGTGACAGATGGGCACGGCGGACGTCGTAGACGACTCGAGCTCTCGGAGGCGATCGTCGCGACGCGCGGTGGCCAGCACGCGGCAGCCGCGGCGGGCGAGCAACGCCGCCACGGCGCGGCCCACGCCGGACGAAGCGCCCGTCACGATCACGCGTTGCCCGGCGAGTCGCCGCCGGCCGCGGCAGCGGAGGAATCGGTTCATGGGATCACGAGGCGTCGGCGTTGGCCGCGGAGGCGTGGGGATGGACGACCGCCTCGTCGCTATTGATTCGACCGAGAAGGGCGGCGGGAATCCGGCAGTGGACGACGACGCGGTCGGCGGTGAACCGCCTTGAGAGCACATCCCCATGACGGCCGATCCAGGCGAGGAGGCGGCCGTTGCCCGGATCGGTTTCGACGTCGACGTCGCGGAACCCGCGACCGAGACAGTCGCTCGTCGCCCGGGCGAGGGCTGCCACGCCCTCGCCAGACCGTGCCGAGATGGCAATCGCATGGGGGTATCTCGCCAGGAGACGATCGCGTGCCACCCGTTCGGGGATCGCGTCGATCTTGTTGAGCACCAGCAGCGTGTCTTTCTCGTCGACGCCCAGCTCCTCGAGCACGCCGCGGACGGCCGCAATCTGGGCATCGACCAACGGACTCGAGGCGTCGGCCACGTGGAGCAGGAGATCGGCCCGCCGCGTTTCCTCGAGCGTCGCCTTGAAGCTCGCGATCAGGCGGTGCGGCAGGTCGCGGATGAAGCCGACCGTGTCGCTGAGCAGCACGGGCCCCCAGCCGGGAAGCCGCCACCGCCGCGTGCGGGTGTCGAGCGTGGCGAAGAGCTTGTCCTCGGCGAGTTCGTCGGCTCCGGTGAGCGTGTTGAGGAGCGTGCTTTTGCCGGCGTTGGTGTAGCCGACGAGCGACACCGTCATGTGGTCGTGCCTGGCCGCCACCTGCCGTTCGCGGCGACCGTGGATCTCGGCGAGCTCGGTCTTGAGATCGTGGATCCGCTTCTCGACGAGACGGCGATCCACCTCGAGCTGCTTTTCACCCGGACCGCGCATGCCGATGCCCATCTTGAGCCTGGAGAGATGCGTCCACATCCGCTTCAGCCGGGGCAAGGAGTATTCGAGCTGCGCGAGCTCCACCGCGAGTCGGGCCTCGTAGGTGCGGGCCCGGGCGGCGAAGATGTCGAGGATCACCTCGGATCGGTCGAGCACTTTGGTCTCCAGCGCGAGCTCCAGATTGCGGGTCTGGGCCGGGGAGAGGTCGTTGTCGAAGATCACGACGTCGGCATCATGGTGCTCGACGACGGCGGCGAGCTCCGCGACCTTTCCCTTGCCGAGGTAGGTCGTCTGGTCGGGTCGATCGCGGCGCTGCGTGAGCTCGGCGACCACGGTCGTACCCGCCGTGGCGGCAAGCCCGCCGAGTTCATCGAGCGGATGTTCCGGATCGACCGGTGTCTCGAGAAACACTCCGACGAGCACGGCCCGCTCGCCTTGTCCGCCTACCTTGCGTTCCCGTTCCTTCATTCGTCCTCCTCGGATGGTTCATCGCCTGCCGCCAACTGACGGCAGCTCTCCCAGCGGCGGGTGTCGAGCAGTCCGTCGGCAACGGCGTCCTTGACGGCGCAGCCGGCCTCGTGGTCGTGGGTGCAGTCGGGGAAGCGGCAGAGATTGGCAATCGACCGCAGGTCACGAAAGGCGCTGGGCACCTCGGCAGCCACCAGCTGCCAGGGCTGAAACTGTCGCACACCGGGCGTGTCGACGAAGTAGCCTTGGAAGCGATGGGGTACCAGCCGCGCAGTGGTGGTCGTATGACGCCCCTTCTGATTGTCCCGGCTGACGTCGGCGATGTGTAGCCGGAGGTCGGGATCGACCGCATTGAGGAGCGACGACTTGCCGACGCCGCTCTGCCCCACGACCGCCGTCACCCGGCCGGGAAGCTCTGCGGCCAGCCGATCGATGCCCAGGCCCGTGACCGTCGAACAGAGAATCACCGGATACCCCATGCGGGCGAAGACGCCGGCGAGCGGCACGAGCGCCGCCGGCGGAGTGAGATCGACCTTCGTGATGCAGATGATCGGGCGGATGCCGGCCGACTCGGCCGCGACGAGCAGCCGGTCGATGAGCCCCGGCTTGAGGTTCGGCATCGTGGCACTGCCCACGATGACGAGCTGATCGACGTTGGCGACGATCACGTGTCGTCGGCCGCGGCTGTCACGCGAGAGCGAGGTCCGTCGGGGCTCGATCGACTCGATTGCGGCCTCGACGCCGACTCGCACCCAGTCGCCGGCGGCCAGCGGATGCCGCTGGTCGGTGGCGACACTGCGGAGCAAGCGCCGCAGCGTGCAGCGAGTCTCACGGCCATCATCCGTGCGCACGACACTCTCGAGCCCATGCACATGGAGCACCTGTCCCCGCCAGGTTGCCGCGGCGAGGGGCTCGACACCCAGCCCGTCGGCCTGATCATCGGCGGCTCGATCGGCGACCACGGTTCGTTTGCGGGTCAGTTCGCCCTTGCCAGAGATTCGTTCGGACGTGGCTTGATCGCCGGCGGCGTCCAGATCGCCACCGAGCGCCCGGGTCAGGTCTCCGCTGCGGCGGCGCGTCGAACGGTTCTTGCGAAACTCGACACGCAGCTTGCGGGGTTTGGTCATGCAGTCGGGTGGCGATCAGGTTGAGGGATGGCGGGGCTTGGCGGGCGGTGTGGCCCCGGTCGGGCCGGTCGACCGCCGGTGTTCGAGCCCCGCCGATTCGAGGAGTGAGCGGCCGAAAATACTCTCCGCCACCGTCTTCTCCTCCACCGGCGCCGCGGCGCCGAGTCGGGATGGCTCGGAGGCGATCTCGTAGTCGTGCTTGGCGATCGAGATCGTGTCGCCCGGCTGCAGTCGCTGTTCGGTGACCCGGGTGCCGTTGACCTTGATCCCGTTGCTGCTTCGCAGATCGGTCACGGTCCAATAGCCGTCCACGAGCGTGAGTTCGCAGTGGCTGCCGGAGACATTCGGAAAGCGAAGGACGATGTCGGCGCTCTCTCGTCGGCCGACGGTCAGCGTCGGCTTGAGGAGCGGAATGGGATCGCCACCGCCAATGGGAAGAAGTTCACCGTACATCAGCAGCGCACCTGTCGCGGTTTTCCTGGGCCGGAGCTCGTCCAAGCCCCTGGAATCGAGGGTACGGCGACGGTTTCGCGTGGTCAAGGCGGCGGTCGGCTTCCGCGTGCGATACACTCCATGGAGAAGCGACTGGAGCGGACCGGGTGATCGCCGGCCGCGGTGCGTTGGCCGGCCTCCGCCGGCACGGCGGCCGTGGCGGGAGGAAAGTCCGGGCTCCGCAGGGCACGATGGTGGGTAACGCCCACCGGCCGTGAGGTCAGGGACAGTGCCACAGAAAGCAAACCGCCGGCGGGGCTCGTCTCCGTCGGTAAGGGTGAAACGGTGAGGTAAGAGCTCACCAGCAGGCCGGGTGACCGGTCTGGCTCGGCAAACCCCATCGGGAGCAAGGCCAAGCAGGAAGAAGATCGTCGCCGCGTCCTCGGGCGCGGCCGGCGGCGCGAGGCGGCCCGTCTCGCACCCGCTTCCGGGTCGGCTGCTCGAGGCCCCGGGCAACCGGGGCCCTAGAGAAATGGTCGCCGGCCACCGCGTTCGCGCGGCGGACACAGAACCCGGCTTATAGGTCCGCTCCAGTTCGCTTCGCCATCCGGGGGGCTGTGGCCGCCGTGTCGTGAGCGGCGTCGGCCCGCTTTCCGGCCATGTCCCGTCGTTCCTGTTCGTCGAGCAGCTTCATCAACTTCGAGATGCACAGCGTGTTGACGCTGACTCGCATGTCATCCGCCTCGCTCTTGAGCGTTTCGTGGAGCGACCGGGGCATCCGCACGGTGACGACCCGCTGAGCCTCTCGCACCGACGCTTGGTCGCTTTGCCTGGCTCGGAGCCCGTCGAGCATTTCACGGATCCGGGCATACTGCGGCGAGCACTCGAACCGCATCAAGCCGTCGGGATCGGAGAACGTGCGGCGAACAATGCCCTCGACTCCCAGCACCTCCCGAAAAAAGACGACCCACTCCGGGTTCATGGCATGAAGCCGCTCGGCGACCTGCAGCACCGCCGTGGCCGCATGGTTTTCAGTCTCGGGGCGGCGGGCGGCTTTGGTCGTCATGGATGAAGTCCTTCGCTGGAGATGGTCTGTGGGCATCGAGGGCGGCGGTGCGTGCCGAAACGCCGTCCCGGCTCAGCGATCCCGAGGGATTCCGGGCCGAGACACTCCACTCTGCCAGCGGAGTCAAGCGCAGGCACGAAGTGCTTGCACAGCAACGACTTGCATCGATTCTTTGAGGCGTGGCTTCTTTTCGGGCACCGCTGCCTCGCATTGCGGCAGCCAGCTGGCTGCCTAAGTCCTAGGCAGTCGCCTGGAGTCGCATTTCCCAAATGTCCGGGTTGGAGCGGCCGGAAAAAACAGATTCACGTCGGCCATTCGGTGGTTCAACGGCGTGCCGCATCTTCGATGGCGGCGGCGACGGCCCCGGCCAGATCGGTGGCTTCGACCTCCTGCAGGCCCCTCCATCCCGGGACGGCGTTGACCTCCAGGACGAGGACTCGCCCATCTCCCGTTGGGAGCAGGTCGACGCCAGCAATCTCGGCACCGACCGCCGTGGCGGCGCGAAGGGCCAACTCGATCCAGTCCCGGGGGGCCGCGAAGGCCTCCGGCCTGCCGCCCTGGGAGACGTTGGTGCGCCAGTCGCCAGAGGCGGCCACCCGCTTCATAGAGAAGACCCGTTCCCCCACCACGAGGACCCTCACATCCCAGCCCGCGTGCGGAATGAACTCCTGGAGGTAGCTCACCCTGCCGTTCACCGGGATGGCCGCCAGGACATCGCTTTCGGCACGCAGCCGAACCAGGCCCCGGCCGCGGGAGCCAAAGATCGGCTTGGCGATGCAGTCGTGCCCCAGATCCCCCCACGCCCGCACGGCCGCGGCGGCATTCTGCACGACCATGGTGCGGGGCACCGGGATGCCGTGGTCGCACAGCACCGCCAGCGACAGGTATTTGTCGATCGCGATCTCAAGGGCACGGGGGCGATTGATCACCGGCACGCCTCGGGCGGCCAGCTGGCCGAGCGCGTCCATTCGAAAGATCACCTCCTCGAGTCGGTCCGGCCCCGCGGAGATGCCGGGCATCCCACGGACGACGATGGCGTCCGCCGCATCGATGTCCGGTGGGCCGCAACGGTGCTCCCCCGCATGAATCTCTGCGGAGAGCTCCGACCACCGGGTGACGGCCACATCGTGGCCGCGTTGGATGAGCGCCGCGGCGAGCCGTTCGACGTGCCAGCCCCCCGGTTCGCCGAGCACCGTGACTCGCATCGGCATCACGATCCCGGCGTTGTGCCGGCGGCCGCCGGGCCAGCGAACGATCGGGCGACGAGATCGGCCGCGAGCCGGCCGAATCGCTGCCGCCGACCGGTATCGAGGTTGACGAACTCGACCACGGCCGGCGCGAAGAGGGCGGGGTCGAGCGCGTAGAAATCGCGGCCCGCCTTCTCGAAGACTGCTGCGAACGGCTCGCCATGGGAAGGTGAATCGCCGCTGATGCTTCGGGGCCCGATCACCGTCAGGCTGGCGTCGTCTCCGGTGACTTCCAGTGTCACGAACCCGCCGTAGAGAATCGCATCGTTCGTGCGACCGATGGCGACGAGATCGTCGGAGGGAATCGGCGGCAACGGAGCGACTCCCCGCCCGCGGACGATTCGCGAGAGGTCGAAGCCCACCTCGTGGAGTTTGTGGAGCGCGGTTTCAAGTGATCTCGCCACCACTTGCAGGCTTCCGGCGCTGCTCGCAGTGCGGGCGGCGAGCAGCACGAGCTTCCCGGGCTCGACGCCCGCGGCCGCCGCAAGGGACGAGCAGACATCCGCCGGAGGCAGCGCGGCCGTTTCCAGGAGCCCTACGGCGACTGCGGGGCGTTCCCGAAAGCCGATGACGTCGAAGAGATCTTCCCGACCGATCGCCGCGCGGATCGGTCCGCTTGCCATCGCAAAGAAGTTGCTCGTGGCGACCTTCCAGCCGGCGTATTGCGCCGCGAGACAGGCGGCGACAGGACGTTCGCTCGCGACGGTGACCACCGGCCACGGGCATGCGTCCCACAGGCCCGCGTAGGCGGCGGCCGCCTCGGCCGGGGGTATGACCGAAACCTCGCCGAGTCCGGCGAGCGCGGCGCGGGCCATCAGCAGGCCGGCCTCGGTGCCACCCGGCTCCCGCACCCCGCAGTCGAGCAGCCGCACGCCCGCCCGCTCGTGGAATGCCGCACCGATCTCGGCTGCACGGTCAAGGTGCGGCCGCACGAGCCGGTGTGATGTTTCGTTCATGTGAGTTTTCGTTTCAGGACATGCCCAGGATGCCCCCGGGCGATCATAATGCGGTGGCGATCCGCGGGCGGCAACGAGGTGCCGTGAACTCCGGCGATCCGCCGCAAACTCCATGACTTACGGGAATCACCTGCCGTGCCAAGCCTGACGGTCGAGAACTACGTGAAGACGATCGAACAGATTGCTTGCAGCCAGGGGGGGCAGCACGCGACCACCGGCCAGATCGCCGCCGCGCTCGGTGTCTCGCCGGGCACCGTCACCAGCATGCTGAAGACGCTCGACGCTGCGCGGCTGGCCACGCATCGACCCTACGAGGGCGTGGCGCTGACGCGGGCCGGCCGTGGGCTGGCGCTGCGGGTCATCCGGCGGCATCGGCTGATCGAGCTGTTTTTACTGAAGACGCTCGACATGAGCTGGGACGAGGTGCATGACGAGGCCGAGCATCTCGAGCACGCGGTGAGTGATCTGCTCGTCGAGCGGATCGATGCCTATCTCGGGCGGCCCGATGTCGATCCCCACGGCGACCCGATCCCGCGGGCTGACGCCGTCTCGCTGACGCCCGCCGACGAGGGCGGAATGAAGTCGCTCGCCGAGTGCGGAGCCGGCGTCGAGTTTCGGCTCGCGCGGGTGCTCGACCAGTCGTCCGAGTTTCTCAGGTATCTCACCGACTGCGGCCTGTCGCTCGGTGCCGTCGGTGCCGTCGAAGGCAATCCAGACGGCGCCGGCTTGATGCGCATCCGCGTCGGCGACCGCGGTCTCTCGATCGCCATCGATGCTGCCGGCAAACTCCTCGTCGCCGAGGGCTAAGCCTGCGTCTGCCAGACGGCCGACTGTCCGAGGCATTCGTCGACTGAAATGCGGAGAATGCCCGGGAGGACGATGCCCCGCGCTGCCAGCGCCGATGTCAGTTCCGTGCCGATCCAGCGAGCGATCCATTCGGCGGTCGTATTGGCCGCCGGCAGAAGCACACACTCGTCGGCCGGAAAGACCCAGCGGCGGCGGCCCTTGAAGACGACGGTGGTCTCGGCGTGTCCGTGAGGCCCGACGGCCGTGGTCACGTTCAGCCAGCGGTTCTCCGTGGGCAGCAGCATCGTGTGGTCGAGCCGCCCCAGAATCGTGGTGACGGCGTCGCGGAGTGCGATGAAGTCGACAACCATGCCATGGGCGTCGGGTTGACCTTCGACATCGACACCGACGGTCCAGTTGTGTCCATGGACCGGTTCGCAGAGGTCATCGGAAAGGGTGATGAAGTGTCCGGCTGAAAACACGTGGACTGCCTTGCGGAGCCGCACCTCGTAGGTTTCGTTCATGGCAGGTCCTTCGCGGCCGGGAGAGGGGAGTTGGAGACATCGAGGAACGGCCCGAGGCGACCGGCCTGGAGCAG
>JBPCTA010000567.1:0-6764 GCA_051006595.1 Pirellulales bacterium | reverse complement strand
ACGCTCCTGCGGGTGTTGCTCGGCTCGCTGGAGCCGACGAACGGCAGCGTGCGGCTGGGCACAAATCTCCAGATCGCGTTTTTCGATCAGCTGCGCGACCAGCTCGACGACGAGAAGACCGTGGCCGACAACGTCAGCGACGGCTACGAGACCGTCACGATCGACGGGAAGCCGCGGCACGTGATCGGCTACCTCCAGGACTTTTTGTTCGAGCCCGATCGGGCGCGGCTGCCGGTGAAGTTCCTTTCCGGCGGCGAGCGGAACCGGGTGCTTTTGGCTCGTCATTTCGCCAAGCCTGCCAACGTGATCGTGCTCGACGAGCCCACCAATGATCTCGATGCCGAGACGCTCGAACTGCTGGAAGAGCGGCTGATGGAGTTTGCGGGGCCCGTGCTCGTGGTCAGCCACGACCGGGCGTTTCTCGACAACGTCGTCACGAGTCTGCTTGTCTTCGAGGCAAAAGACGGAAAAACAGCCGCTGGCCGCGGAGGCGATGCGGCCTACGCCGTGCAGGAATACGTGGGCGGCTACAGCGACTGGCTCCGGCAGCGAACCGAACCTGCGGCAGCCGGGAAGAGTGGCATCGCGTCCGCCCGACAGCCAGCGGCAGCGCCGGCGCCCGTGCCCGCGCCGGAAGTGAAAGCGGCCGACGGGTCGGCCGTCGTGAAGCGGCGAAAGCTGTCGTTCAAGGAGCAGCAGGAGCTCGCCTCTTTGCCAACGGCGATCGAGACGCTCGAGGAGGAGATTGCCGCGTTGCACGCCGCGATGGCGGCGGCCGATTATTTTCGCCAGTCTGGCGACGTGTTGGCACGCGACCGCAGCCGGCTCGAGGATCGGGAGCAACGCCTCGCGGCCGCGTTCGCGAGGTGGGAGTCACTCGAACCGCCGGCCGGCGGGTGACCGCGGAGCGAGTGGCCGCCGGGAGGCCCGCGGTCTGACGGCCGGTCGGCTTGCACGAAGGCGGTGCCTCGTACAAGCCCAACGCCGTGAGGCGTGGGGTGCACCCGGGATACGCCTGGAACCACACGCAGGACTGCCCGCGGCCTGACGGCCGGTCGGCTTGCACGCAGCGTGCATCCAGTCTCAGCGGACGGTCGTGGCATCCGACTCGGGCTTGTCGGCGGTCTGCACTTCGGCGCGGGAAGCGAGCGCCGTGGCCACGACCTTCTGGAGCGATGCCGTCCACCAGCGATCGAGCGCCGCCGGCAACTCCGCAACAGCAGCCGCGTCGGTCTCGCAGCTCCGGAGATCCTGCACGAGCGGCACGACGCACTTCCGATCCCGCAGCCATGCCTCACCGATCTCCTCCGCTTCAGCGTCGTCGATCGTCCGCAGGAGCGACACGGCACAGCAGTCGAGCCCGCAGCCCTTCAGGACCGCCAGCGCCGCCAGGCAGTCGGCATGGAATGCCTCGGCAGTGAGCCGCGTCTGGCCCTGACGCGCCAGCGACGCGGCCATCGCGGGCATCGGTGCGGCTGACGACGCGGCGAGATAGGCCACCGGTCCATACCGCTGCGACGACAGAAAGGCCGAGAGCTCCCAGAGCGCGCCGGCATCGTGCCTGGCCGCGAGCGTGGCCACCCGCGCTAGCGCTGCCGGCCAGGTCTCACGGCCGCAGGTGCGGTCCATCCAGCGCCAGGCGTGCGTGGCCGCGAGGCGGGCCATCACCATGCTGGAGGCGGTGTCGGTGGGCGCTGTCGCCATGGCTGGCATCAGCAACAACGGCTCGGCGTCCGCGGCGGCGAGATGGTCGAGTGCCAGATCGGCAGCTCGATCGGCGGCGACGAAGCCCCCCGACTCGGCCGTGCGGCGAAGCTTGTCGGCGATGGCCGCGATCCGCGTGTGCCAGGGCGCGACCATCCCCGACAGGTTCAGCGCTTCGAGCAGGTGGTGGGCGGCGGCCCCCATGGCCTCGCTGGTGAAGAAGGCAATCCCGGACGAGACGACCGCATCGGGCTGCGTGAGATCGGTGCCGGCCGCCGTGCGGATCGCCGCCAGATCGCCAACGAACCGGCCGGGAGCGGCCTCGAAGCTGAGGCTGCTGCCGTCGGGCAGGCCGAGGGAGATGACGCGTCCCGTTTCGGCAGCGAATCGCGCCGTCAGTTGCTGGCCAGTCACCACGAGCTGGTCGTCTTCCCAGGAGATCGTGGGTTGGCCCTCGTGCAACAGCGCGAGGCAGGCCACGGGCTCGATCCGCGCCGCCAGGGCGACGGCCGCCGTGGCATCCCGCGGCCGCGGCTCGAGGCTGCAACTGGCATGGACCTGGCGATGATACTCGTGACGGCCTTGGTCCACCGTTTCGCGAAGATCAAATGCCACGTTGATGTCGAGCCTGGTGCGCATCGGGAGCGGCAGCTCGAACCAGCCGGCTGCCCGCGGCAGAAACCAGCCGAGACCGCTGCTGCTCACGGCCAGGCCGCAGGCATCGCTGCTGCCCGGAAGCGCGGTCACGAGCAGGCCCTCGCGTGTCGAGATCACGAGTGAACCGGCCGGCGGCGCCCCGGCGTCGGCGGCGACGTTGGGGGGCGACTCCGGGCGAGTCCAGGTGGCGATGAGATCGTCGTCATTCGCCAGCGTGTGGAGCAGCCACGACCGTGCCCTGAGCATCACTTCCTGTTCTCGGGTGAGCGGCTCGGACAAGGGCGGCGCGTGCGGATACGCCGCGAGATCGAAGATCGCGACGATGCCAGGCGGCCCGCCATCGAGCGGCTTCACTTCCCGAAACTTCACCTCATGGCGCACAAATCGGCCCGACAGGCGAAGCTTTTCCTGCCAGACCATGCGGTCTCGTTCGGTGACGGGACCGCCGGGAACGATGCCGAGTGTTTCCCGCAGGACCGCGGCCGGGGCCCGGCCAGCTGGGGCGACTTCGATGTCACGGAGCGTCGAGGCCGGTGGCAGATTGGTGCAAGTGATCGTCAACACGCCCCCCTCGTCGCTCGGCTGCACGGCCACGTCGATCGTGCCGGTGGCGGGCTCACGGCTGGCGGGCCAGAGCGATGATCCCGGCTTCGCGGTGAGTTTCGCGGCGGCGAAGAAGCCCTGCTCGCGGAAAAACCTGGCGATCGCCGCGCGGATCGTGGCAACATGCGGCGCGTCGAACGGTGCCGGATGACCGCGGCTCCAGACGGGTAACTCCATGTGGGCCGGTTGGCCGCGGGGATCGAGCCAGCGGGTGCCGCTCCAGCCCCCTTCGGCTTCGGAGGACTGCGGCACGGCGTCGGGTGGCGGGAGCTGTGATCGCAGCCAGCGGCGGAGATCCTCGGCGAGGCCTTCGGGCAGACCGGTGATCTCGATGCCGGCGGCGAGGTGCCTCGGCCCGGGAACGACCTCGATTACGATCTGCTCGCTATGGCTGCCCGGCTCGACTGGTGCGATCGTGGCGGTGGCCCGCGGTGCGGCGAATCCCTCGTGCTGCAGCGCGAGCATTGTCTTCGACACGACCGCTGCGAGCAGCGTCTTGTGGGTGGTCAGCGGGCTCGAGAGCAGGAGCAGCTCCTCGTCGGCCGCCAACGACCGGGCGAGCAGTTGTGGATCGGGCTCGGTGAGGCCACAGACCACGAAACGTTCGGCCGCCGCGAGGGAGGACGGCGTGCCCTCGGCAGGGAGTCTGGGGGCCGCTAGGCCAATGATGGCAAACGCGGCAACGAGACGGGGGATCGACCTTTGAAACGGCATTACGGGAGTCCCGGGCACGACGAGACCAAAACGGGGTGAGGAGCGTAGCGGCCGCACCGCAGGGCGGGAACATCAGTTGGCCCCCGTTGGAGTGGGATGGAGACGGTTCGCCCGGTCACGCGCTGGGCCATGTCGGCCGAGTTGGGCTTTTCAGGGTAGGATCGCGGGTCTCTTCATGATCGAGTTCCTTTCCCCCCTCTTCCGCTCCCGCCCCGCTCGCCCACCGAAAGCAGTGCCTGATGGCCAAGCCCGACCGCGCCCACGCAGCCGATGCCAAGTCGACCGACCCCAACGCCCGTCCCGGCCACGTGCCCTTCGCCTCGCTCGGCCTCTCGGCCGACGTGCTCAAGGCGGTCGAGCGGCTCGGCTTCGAGGAGACGTCGCCGATCCAGTCGGCTGCGATCCCGCTGATCATGGCCGGCCGCGATGTCGTCGGCCAGTCGGAGACCGGCTCCGGCAAGACCGCCGCCTTCTGCATTCCCGCGATCGAGCGGGTTGAGCCGGCCGTGCACGCCACCCAGGTGTTGATCCTCACCCCCACCCGTGAACTCGCGACGCAGGTCGCCGACGAGGTCCACAAACTCGCCGCCTTCAAGAAGGGGGTGCGGTCGGTGCCGATCTATGGCGGCGCCTCCTACGAACGCCAGTTCGCCGAACTCAAGCGGGGCGCGCACATCGTCGTCGGCACCCCTGGCCGCCTCACCGACCATATGGCTCGGGGCACGCTCGATCTCTCCGCAGTGAAGCTGCTCGTGCTCGACGAGGCCGACCGCATGCTCGACATGGGGTTTCGGGAGGACATCGAGAAGATCCTGGCAGTGGCTCCGGCCGAGCGGCAGACGGTGTTTTTCTCGGCCACGATCTCGCCCCCGATCGAGACGCTCGTTCGCGGTCATTCGCGGGACGCGAAAGTGGTGAAGATCCAGCAGCGGGTGGTCGCCGGACCGCCGCTGGTCGAGCAGGTCTACTACGAGGTGCGGCACCACGCGAAGTTCGACGCCCTGTCGCGGCTGATCGACTTCTACGCCGTGAAGAGCGGCGTGATCTTCTGCAACACGCAGCAGATGGTCGAGGAGCTCGCCGACGCGCTGGTGGCCCGCGGCTGCTCGGCCGAGCGGCTGCACGGCGGCATGGCGCAGGCCCAGCGAACCCGCGTGATGAACAGCTTCAAGAAGGCGGCGTTTGCCTTTCTCGTGGCGACCGACGTGGCCGCCCGCGGCATCGACGTCAACGACCTCGAACTCGTCGTGAACTACTACCTGCCCTACGATGCGGAAGACTACGTGCACCGGATCGGCCGCACGGGCCGGGCGGGCCGCAAAGGGCGGGCCGTGACGCTCGTCTCCGGGGCGGGCATCTACAAGCTGCAGTCGATCGAACGGTTCACGAAGGCGAAGATCCGCCGCGAGCAGGTGCCATCTGCGGAGGCGGTGGAGAGCAGGCGGTCGGACGCGCTGTTCGACAAGCTTCGGGGCACGCTCGAGGCCGGGGAGTTTGCCAAGCATTCAACGCTCGTGGAACGACTGCTCGAGCAGGGCTACACGCCCACCGAGGTCGCCGCCGCGATCCTGCATCACTTCGCGCCGCCGCCGGTGCCTCGCTCCACGGCCGACGACTCCGGACGGCCGCCAGACCGTGAGCGGCCGCCGCAGCGTCGCCGGCCGGAGCGATTCGAGCGGCGTGGCGGCGGCGGCGGTGCGAAGCCGGGAAAGCGGCCCGGCAAGCGGCGGTCGTTCGGGCCGCGCGGCGGGAAGTAGCCGCCGGCTTCCGGGGCGGTCTCCAGCCCGCCTCGGCCAGGGATGGATGAGACCCCATGCCACGCAGCGTTGTTCTCGCGGGATCCGCACGGTGCCCGGGCTGCCGACTGCCGCCGCGGTGGTGCGTCTGCCACGCGCTGCCGCCGGTGACGACCACGCTGGATATCGACGTGCTCATCCATCGGCAGGAGCGGTATAAGCCTTCGAGCACCGGCATGCTGATCGGGCGAGCGGTGCCGACGGCGACCTGCCACGGCTACGACCGCTCCGCCGATCTCGAGGCCTGCCTCGGCGGGATTCCTCGGGCGGGCCGGGAACTCTGGATTCTCCACCCTCGCGGAGCGGCTTTTCCCGCGGTCGATCCGACGGCGGGCCCGCGGTCGCTTCAGATCCTCCTGCTCGATGGCAACTGGCGGCAAGCCGGCGAGATGCAGCGGGCGGTCGATGGTCTGGGGAGATGTGTGCGGTTGCCGGAGACCGGCCCGAGCCGCTTCTGGCTGCGGCGCCAGCATCAGGGTGGGCATGTCTCCACCGCGGAGGCGTTGATCGGGGTGTTGGGCGGGGTGGGTGATCGGGCCGCCGCGGAGGGCTTGCGGCTGCATTTTGAGTTGCATGTCTACGCCACGCTGCTCTCCCGCGGCCGCCGGCAGGCAGCGGCGGAGTATCTGCGGGAGTCGCCCCTCCCGACGGCGATTCCGGAGGTCGTCGGCGGAATCCAGAGCGAAGACTAGGTCGGCCAAGAGCACTTCGGCAAGCATCGGCCGAGTGGGGCGGATCATGTGGAGCAACCTCCGGAGTTGGTCGGGCTGGATGCGGTCCGATCGTGGAGGTGCCTAGGAGCTTCCTGTCCACGCTCAAGGTCGAAGTTTTCTCGTTGGCTCAAGCCCGCCTTGAAACCGCCCTTCTCGCGGGCCGTAGGCACCGCGGGTGCGTTGGGCATGGATGAATGATCGAGGGTGAGAGTCCTTTATGGGGCCAGTTGGAGGCAACCAGAAGCCGGAGGCAGCTGCACGAGGTCGAGGCGGTCATAGCACAGCCGAGGTCTTTCCCGTGAGGGCGTGTGGGATGGAAGCCCGAGGCGAACCGCAGCACCGAACGCAAGTGAACCCCCGTAAGGCCGGCCTGCCTGGGCAAGCGTGCGTGTCAACGCGACGCCCGGTATCCAATCGTGGCAGGACGGTATTGGGGGCGGCGGCGGCGGGAAGTCATTCATCCTTACCCCAAGAGATCTCCTCCGGTCCGGAGACGGTAGAGCCCAAGAAGGTAACGACGCGGGTTCGATGCCGGAGGAGAAGTCGGATCGCCTCATGGTAGCGCTGAAGCCCGTGA
>JBPCTA010000566.1:0-3515 GCA_051006595.1 Pirellulales bacterium | reverse complement strand
CCTCGTGGGTGGGGTCCCGGAATACAAGAAATGGGCCGGCGCCTGTGAGATCTGGGTGTCAGCCGACCCGAAGCAGGAGTTCTGCACGGTGCTGGCGCTGCGGGTGCCCGACGACATCGCGGCCCAACTCGAGTTGCCGTCGGAGCAACTGGCCGAACTCGTCGCCAGCACGGTCCGCGTCCTACCGCCACCGGACGAACAGCCTGCCGACCCCCCCGCGGCGAAGTGACCAAGCGTCCTACTGCCACATCGGTTGTGCCCGCCAGGCCGCGAGTGGGGCGAGGATCAGGAGCGGCACCCAGGCGCCCATCGACGCCGTAAAAACGTCCCCCGTGACCATCGCATGGGAGCTCATGACGGTCAGGAAGAAGACGACGGTCATGCCCACGCAGAGCCCGACCGCGACGAACACGCCCCGCCGGCTGGGGCCGAGCACGAGCGGGATGCCCAGCATCACCAGCGCCATGTCGAGAAGCGGAGCCATGAACCTCGAGTGAACGCGGAGTGGCACGTCGGCCCCGACGCCGAGGCTCTGGTTGCGGACGGCCCTCATGAGCTCGAGTGTCGAGGAGTATTGGCTCCAGTTGGTCGATCCGATCAACTGCTCGAAGGTGACGTCGCTGACGACGAAGCATTCGCGGGATTGGAGCCAGTCGGCCGAGGCCCGCGACAGCACCACCGCTGCGCCGCCGCACTCCATGGCGGGCAGTCCGTCGATGTCGGCCGGTTCGCGGATGCCGCGGAGCAGGTAGCCCGCGGGCCGCGTTCCCTCCGCCGGCTTCCAGAAGGCCTCGGCCGCCGCGATCTGGGGTCCGTAGTTGCCGAGTTGGGGCGGCATGAGCAGGCTCGGCGACTCGATCTTGGCGGTTGATGCCTGAGCACCCCGACCGCGGAACAGGATCTCCGTGCGGTTGTCGTAGCGCGGCTCGAACGACTGCATGAGCTGGCCTCCGAGATCCTGCGCGTTGCGGGCGAAGGCCTCGCGAATCCGCGGCAGCACGACTTCCCGATTGACCGCAGCCACCAGGGCTACGACGGCGGCGAAGACCAGCACCGGCCGGGCGATCCGCCATCGCGTCACGCCGGCCGCGAGCAGCGCCGTCAGCTCGTTGTGCCGCTCGAGCCACGACAGGGCAAACATGGCGCTGGCCAGCGAGATCACCGGGCTCGTCGCATCGAAGAACCAGATGAGGCGGCAGCTGTAATACGATGCCAGCACCTTGGCGAGGCTGCCCGTCTCGGCCGCGTGCGACAGGAACTCCTCCATGTTGGTGAAGGCGTCGAAGACGAAATAGAGTCCGGCCAGACTCACGAACACGACCACGAAGGCGTGCAGTTGGGCGCGGCCGATGTAGCGGTCGATCAGCATGGGCGCTTGACGGACTCCCGACCGGGCGGACGATGGACGGATGCCCGCCGGTGCCGGCCGTTCGTGATGGGAGCGGCGGAGGGTACGGAGCGCGGGCGAAACCGTCAATCTGGGAAACCCCGCGGATGGCCTGGTCGGACCTGCCCGGACTGGCAACGCTGCTCGATCTGCTCTGCCCCCCGCGGTGCGGCTTTTGCGGGGCAGACACCGCACGAGACGGCACAGGCGGGGCCTGCGACGCCTGCACGAGGCTGCTCTCGAGGGACTCCCCCCGCTGCACTATCTGCGGCGAGCCGCTGCCGGGCGACGGGGAGCGTTGCCGAGGCCCGTGCCGCGATTGGGACGGCCTGGTCGTACTCGCCTCCTATGCCGACGAGATCCGCGAGCATATTCTGCGGGCCAAGCGGCCGGCGGGCGAGGGCGTGGCCACCGGTCTGGCACACCTGCTCGTTGGCAAACACCGAAAGACGATCGCCTCGTGGCAGATCGATACGGTCGTGCCCGTGCCGATGCATTGGCTCAGGCGGGTCACCCGCGGCACGAGTGCCGCGGACCAACTCGCCAGAGACGTGGCCGCGGCGCTGGGGCTGCCGTGCCGGCGGCTGCTACGGCGGCGGCAGGCCACGCGGATGCAGAACGAACTTCCACCGGAGGAGCGGCCGGCCAACGTCCGCGATGCGTTTCAGTCCTGGGGCCGCGTGGCCGGTCGCCGGGTGTTGCTCGTCGATGACGTGACCACGACGGGATCGACCCTGGCAGCCTGCCGGCGCACCCTGGTGGAGGCCGGAGCCGTCGCCGTCTACGCTGCCGTCGTGGCGCGGGCCGATCGAGCCGTCGGTGGCCACGACTGAGGACCCGCCCCGAGCGGTCGTCGCACCATGCCTGCCCACGCCCCCATCCGCATCGGCACCCGTGCCAGCACGCTCGCGCAGACCCAGACCGGCTGGGTTGCGGAGCGGATCGCGGCAGCCGGCGCGGCGACCCGCATCGAGACCATCTCCACGCAGGGCGACGCCCGGCAGGATGTGCCGATCGCCCGGATCGGCGGCGACGGCGTGTTTGTCCGCGAACTCGAGCAGGCGCTGCTCGAGGGGCGGATCGACGCGGCGGTGCACAGCCTCAAGGACATGCCGACCGCCGCAACACCCGGGCTCGTGCTCGCATCCATTCCCGAGCGAGCCACCTGTTTTGACGCCGTGGTGGGGCGGACCGCCGCGACGCTCGGGGATCTGCCCCCCAATGCCGTCGTCGGCACGTCGAGCATTCGTCGGGTCGCCCAGGTGATGGCTCTCCGTGCCGATCTCGTCGTGAAGCCGCTGCGAGGCAATGTCGACACTCGACTTCGCAGGCTCGATGCCGGCGAGTACGACGCCTTGATCCTGGCCGCCGCCGGACTTGAGCGGCTCGGTCTCGCAGACCGGATCACGCATCTGCTCCGTCCACCTGCGTTCTGGCCCGCCGTCGCCCAGGGCGCTCTCGCCATTCAGGTGAGAGCTGACGACCGCCGTGCCCTGGAGGCCGTCATGCCGCTCGATCACCTCGCGACGCATGCCGCTGTGATGGCGGAACGGCGCATGCTTGCGGAATTGGCAGGAGGCTGCCTGGCTCCGATCGGCGCCTGGGCCCGTCTGCGCAACGACGCGCACATGACGCTCGGCGGGTGCGTTCTTGAGGTGGATCCGATCACGCGCCTCGTGCGGAGCATCGTCGCAGAGCAAACGACCGCAGCAGCGATCGGTTCTTTCGAGGGAGTTCATCCTGCGGAACTGTCCCCCATCCCGGAGATGGAAGCCCTCGGTGCGTCGGTGGCAACCCACCTGCTTGCCAACGGAGCGGGTATGATGCTTCAGAGGATGAGAGCCGGTGTGGTATGAGATGCCGCCACGGTTGACCGCATGATCGCCCATGCGGAGGGTGTTGAGGCGAGGGCCCGTGGATACACTTTTCATGCTCGTTCGGACAAAAGAGAGCGGTCGCGCTGCTCGCTCGTTTGTTCGGGTGCGCGGAGATGCGGTCAGCAACGGCATGAGGCGTTGAATCAAATTTCTTGACTGTGTAGATTACGTGAGAGAAGAGCCAAGAAAATCAGAGGTCATGTCCATGGGACAGCCGTCGTGGTTGGATCCCTCTGTCCTATAGGATGCAA
>JBPCTA010000565.1:0-3439 GCA_051006595.1 Pirellulales bacterium | reverse complement strand
GTCTCCGACTGGATCTATTGGACGCCCCCTGCGGTCGGCGACTACACGGTCACGCTCACGATTCCGGTGGGGCCGGGCGAACTGCTCGCCGACAACAACGTGCGGACGGCGCCGATCGCCATACGGCAGGAGCAGCTCAAGGTGCTCGTCGTGGAGAGCGTGCCGCGGTGGGAATACCGCTACCTCCGCAATGCCCTGTCCCGCGACCCTGGCATCGAGGTCTCCTGCCTGCTTTTCCAGCCGGGACTCTCGAAGCGGGGCGGTGGCACCAAGGATTCCATCCCGACGTTTCCATCGGGCCTCGACGAGCTCTCGCAATACGACGTCGTGTTCCTCGGCGATGTCGGGGTCGGCAGCGGCCAGCTCACCGACGAAGACTGTCGTCTGCTCAAGGGACTCGTCGAGTACCAGGCCAGCGGGCTCGTGTTCATGCCCGGCTGGAGGGGCGAGCAGGCGTCGCTGTCGGGCACGCCGCTCGACGAACTCTGCCCGGTGGTCGTCGATCCGGCGCGGCCCGATGGCACGGCGTCTGACGGACCGCGGCGACTGGTGCTCACCGAGGCGGGCCGCAAGAGCCTGCTCACGAAGCTCGCTGATGCGGCGCCGGAGAACCTGGCCGTTTGGGAGAGCCTGCCGGGCGGACAATGGTATGGCCCGGTGCTGCGCGCCAAGGCGGGGAGCGAGGTGCTGGCGGTTCACGAGGATGCCGCCAATGAGTACGGCCGGATCCCGCTGCTGGTGACCCGCACGTTCGGTGCCGGAAAGGTGCTGTATATGGCCGCCGACGGCGCCTGGCGGTGGCGAAAGGGCGTCGAGGACAAATATCATTATCGGTTCTGGGGTCAGGTCGTCCGCTGGATGGCCTACCGCCGCAACATGGCCAAGGGTGAGCGCATGAGCCTGTCGTTCGCGCCTGAGCAGCCGCAGCTCGGCCAGGCGATTGCGGTCGATGCCCGGATCGCCGAGGCGGGCGGTGAGCCGCTCACCCGCGGCGAGGTGGTGGCCCGCATCCAGGCTCCGTCCGGCGCGGTCGAGACGGTGCGGTTTGTGCCCCCCGGTGGCGACGGGGAGTGGGGCGTGTTCGCGGCCGGCTTCACGCCGAGCGAGCCGGGCAAGCATGCGGTCACGCTCTCCTGCCGAGAAACGGGCGACAGCCTCGAGGCATCGTTCTTCGTTCAGGGTTCGATGGCCGAGGGCATCGGCAAGGCCGCCCGGCCTGAAGTGCTTGCCGAGATCGCCCAGATGACTCGTGGCCGGATGGTGCGACCCGAGGAGATCGCGGGCCTCGTCGAGTCGCTGGCCGCGCTTCCCGATCCACCCCCCGCCGTGCGTCGCCTGCAACTCTGGAGCCATCCGGTGGTGGCGGCGACGCTCGTGGGGCTGCTTGGTCTCTTCTGGATCGGGCGGAAACGGCAGGGGCTCGTCTGATGGCACGATCCGCGGATGTGATGAAGACGATGCCTGCCGCACCCGCTGCCCGGGTGCTGGGAATGGTGTTGCCGGCCGACCTCGAGCGGCGGCTGGCGGCGTTTCGCGGACTCGTTCGGCGGGTCAAGCTCACCGAGGCAGCCTGTGCCGCGATCGGTGGGGTCGCGTTGGCCTTTGTCGCGATCTTTCTTCTGGACCGCCTGCTGGAGACACCTCGCTGGGCGCGGATCGCGATCTTCATGGCCGCCTGTGCCGCCTGCGTCGCGATCCCGGCGGCGTTTCACCGCTGGGTCTGGCGGCAGCGGTCGCTCGACCAGGTCGCCCGCTTGATTGGCCGCCGGTTTCCCTCGATGGGCGATGAGTTGCTCGGCATCATCGAGATCGTAAGGGGCCAGTCCGCGTTCGCCCCGTCGCAATCGCGGGTGCTGTGCGAGGCGGCCGTCGCGCAGGTCGCCGATCGGTCACGGGCCTGCGACTTTCGTCAGGCCATGCCGCCGGCGCGTCCCTGGCTCTGGGCACTGGTCGCGGCCGTGCCCGTGGCGCTGTCCGTGGCGGCTGCAGCCCTCGTGCCCGACGCGGCGGGCAACGCCTGGTCGCGGCTGCTCACGCCCTGGCGGTCGATCGAACGCTTCACCTTCGCCCGTGTCGAGCCGCTCCCGAAGCGGCTGGTGGTGCCCCACGGCGAGCCCACCACGCTCGCGGTGCGATTCAGCGACGACACGCGGTGGCGGCCGGCGCGGGCCACGATGACGGTGGGCGATCAGCAACCGCTCACCGTGATGGCAGCCCCCGAGGGCTACTCGTTTTCGGTGCCTCCGCAGATCACGGACGCGACTCTCCGGCTGGCGGCCGGCGACGTGCGGGAGCGGATGCTGATCGAGCCCGTGCATCGGCCGGAACTGACTTCGCTCGAGGCCCGCGTGACGCTGCCGGCCTATCTCGAACGCGAGGGCGTGCTGCGGCAGGATATCCGCGGCGGAGCGGTGGCCCCCGTCAAGGGCAGCACGGTGGCGATCATCGCCACGGCGAATCGCCCGCTGGCCGCGGCAACGATCGACGGCCTGCCGGTCGAGCCCGACGAGGCGACGATCCGGACTTCCCCACTGGCGGTGATGAACGAGACGCGGCTGACACTCACCTGGCAAGACGCGAACGGTCTCGATGGGGCGGCCCCGCTGGAGCTCACGCTGGCGCCGCGGGCCGACGAGCCGCCGAACGTCGTCATGCTCGACGTGCCGCAGACCCGCGGCATTCTCCTCGACACCGACACGCTCAAGTTCACCGTGGCCGCGCGGGATGACTTCGGCATCCGCCGCGTGGGCCTCGAATGGGAGGGGCTGAGCGACACGTCGGCAGCCATGGCCGATGCGGCCGGTGTCGAGAAGGGGGATCGGCTGCTGCAACCCGGGGGTGGCGAAGTCGAGTCGCTCGATGCGGCTGCCACGTTCTGTCCAGAAGCCCTCGGCATCGCGCCGCAGCCAATCGCCCTGCGGGCCTTTGCCGAGGATTATCTGCCCGGCCGCGGCCGCGTCTATTCGTCGCCGCTCCTGCTCTATGTGCTCGATCGGGGCGAACACGCGCTCGTGCTCAACACGCGGCTGCAACAGTTTCGCCAACAGGCCAGCGAGGTTCGCGACCGAGAAATGGGCCTGCTCGCGACCAATAAGGAACTCCGCAGGATGCCGGAGGAGCAGCTGCTCGATCCTGCGTCACGGGGACGGCTCGAGGCGCAGGCGGCTGCCGAGGAGGCCAATGGCCGCCGGCTCGAGCGGCTCGTCGGCGAGGGTTCGGAACTCGTCCGCGAGGCGCTCAAGAATCCCGAGTTCGAGGCGACGACACTCGAACAACTCGCCGAAGACATTCAGACGCTCGCCGACATCGCCGAGCACCGCAGGCCGTCGGTCGCCGAACTGCTCGCGCAGGCGGCGACCGCTCGGTTGGCCACTCCTGCCGCGGCGGCATAGGCCAGCGACCCGCAGCCGCCGATGGTCGGGGACGAGCGGAGCCAGCC
>JBPCTA010000564.1:0-4214 GCA_051006595.1 Pirellulales bacterium | reverse complement strand
GATCGGACGGTCCTCGCGATCCTTGCCCCAACGATCCAGGCCGATCTTGGCATCGACGACATCGGCTACGCTCGCATCAACATCGCGTTTCTGATCGCCTATACGGCGAGCTACATGCTCTCCGGGCGGCTTGTCGACCGCTTCGGCGGCACGTTGAGCCTGGCTGGTTTTCTCTCCTTCTGGTCGCTGGCGAACGCCGCGACGGGATTCGCCGGCAATGCCTTCCAACTGGGAGCCGCCCGATTCATGCTCGGGCTCGGTGAGGCTGGCGGCTGGACGGCCAGCCCCGCGATCGTCGGCCGCTGGTTCACGCCACGCGAACGCGGCTTCGTGGTCGGCCTCTACACGGCCGGTGGCACTGTCGGGGCGACGATCGCCCCGTTGCTCGCGCTCTGGCTCGCCGGATGCTTCGGATGGCAAGCGGCGTTTCTCATGACCGGTCTGGCCGGTCTGGCCTGGATCGTTCCGTGGCTCCTCCTTGCCCCGCGGGATGGCATCCCGGTGGTCGGTACGGCGACACCGCGGGTGTCGTGGCGGGAGGTATTCTCGCAGCAGATCGTCTGGCTGTTGCTCGTGGCGAGGCTTCTCACCGATGGCGTCTGGTACTTCATCCAACAGTGGTTTCCGAAGTATCTGGCAGCCGAGCGCGGAGTGTCGCAGCAGGAACTCTCGATCATGTGGCTGGTGTATCTCGCGGCGGACGTGGGGTTGATCGGCGGCGGCCTGCTATCGGGGTGGCTGATCGCGCGAGGTCGGCAGCCGGTGACGTCGCGCCTGGGAATGATGGTCGTTGCCGCGGCGATCGTGCCGCTGGCCGCGGTGATCCCGACCCTTGCGACACGCGACGCCGCGGTGGCCGTTGCCATGGCGGTGGCTTGTGGGCATGCCATCTGGCTGACCAACCTGACATCACTGGCGATCGACGCGATTCCGCCGCGATTGTTGGCGACGAGTTTCGGCGTCATCGCCGCCGGCAGCGGGCTCGGAGGCATCGCCATGAACGCCCTCGTTGCCGACACCGTGCACCGTCAGTCTTACGCCCCCTGCTTCCTGGCCGCGGCCGTGCTCCACCCGCTGGCGATAGCCCTTCTCCTCGGTGGATTCGCGTGGCGGCGGCGGTAGCCGGCCGGCCTCTCAGCGGCTGGCCGCGGCAGCCGCACGATACTTGAGCGGTGTCATGCCGACAGCCTGGCGAAAGACCGTCGCCAGGTATTCCCCGGTGCCAAAGCCGCACGCTTCGGCCACTTTCGGGACGGCCAGATCGGTCGTGGCGAGCAGGTGCTTGGCCCGCTCCAGTCGCACCCTTCGAATTTCCTCGGCGGGCGTCCTCCCCAGCTGATCCTGAAAGAGACGCTCGAGCGTGCGTCGAGAGATCGGCACTGCCTCGAGGACATCATCAACGCGGATGGGCTTCGAGGCGTTTTCACGAATGAAACCGAGCACTCGCAGGAGATCATGATTGTCGATCGCGAAGATGTCGGTGCTCTGCCGGGTAACGATGCCCAGTGGGACGACGGCGATCGGAGAGGGGGGGAGCGGGCGATCCAGCAGTTGGAGGTGGAGGAGTTCCGCCGCCTTGATGCCGATCTGCTCAGCCGCGACACCGATCGCCGATAGCGTCGGGAGGCAACTCTCGCAGAGGAGGTGGTCATCATCGCCGCTGAGAATCGCCACGTCTTCGGGCACGAGGAGATGGGCTCGACGACAGGCATCGATCACAGCGCGGCCCTGGGCGTTGGCCCAGGTGAGAATGCCGACGGGGCGTGGTAGTGAGCGAAGCCAGGCGGTCAACCGTCCGGCTTTCCTCGTCGATTCGTCATCGGCGCCCAACGTATGCGTGTGGCATTCGAAGCCATTGGCTCCGATGGTGGCCGCAAAGGCATCGCGGTGTTCCTGAACGTAGGAAAGTTTCGGTAACCCGACGTAGCCGAAGTGCCGCAGCCCTCGATCCAGCAGGTGCCTGGCGGCCAGCGTGCCGCACGCCCGCAGGTCGTTGCAGACGCGGGGAATCGCCCCTGAGGCAACATCGATCCGGATTGCGGAAACGTTGACGAGCGGTACCTTGAGCATCGTCAGTTCGCGGGCGACCGACGGCGTTGACACGCGGGCAATGACGCCATCCCCCTGCCAGCCGCGGGGCAGGATCCGTTTTTCGCCCTCCGCGTCCACGTGGAGCTGCCAAGGCCCGTGTCGGTTTGCAAACGCGGCGATCCCCTTGATCACACCTCGCCCCCAGCCGGAGTGTGCCGGGACGAGCACCGTGACACGAGGATGTGCCGGAAGGAGCCGGTGCGACGGGAGACCTGCAAAGTCGGTGGAATCAGCGTCCCGCATGGCGGAAGGCTAGCATGTTCCCGAGAAGAGGTGGCGTAAAAACGAAGATAAATGACGCGAGTCCGCTTCTCGATTGCAGGGCCTCCGGGAGACAATCCGGGGATTCACGACACGGGTTCACCATGCATCCCGAGGTTCCCATGAGCATTGCACGATGGGCTGTAGCACTGGTGATCGGTGCGGTGACCGTCTCGGTCGGCCATGCGGCCACGATCCTCGTCGAGGCGGAGAGTTTCGCCGACCATAGCGGCTGGAGCCTCGACACGCAGTTTATCCGCGAGATGGGATCGCCCTCCCTGATCGCCCACGGGCTCGGGAAGCCGGTGGCGGATGCGACCACGACGATCACGGTGCCCGAGGCTGGCACCTACCGCGTCTTCGTGCGGACGAAAGACTGGGTCGCCCGCTGGAACGCCCCAGGCGCCCCCGGCCGATTCCAACTGCTCGTCAACGGCACGCCGCTCAGTGAGACCTTCGGCACGAAGGGGGCGGTCTGGTCGTGGCAGGATGGCGGCACGGTCCACCTCCGGGCCGGCGACGTACGGCTCGGGCTGCATGACCTCACGGGGTTCGACGGCCGCTGCGACGGCGTCTTCCTCACCACGGAGCCGACGCCGCCCCCGGATGACGCTTCGATCCTTCCTGCCTGGCGCCGGGAAGCCCTCGGTCTCGCCGCGGAGCCGGAGACCAGAGGCCCGTACGACCTCGTCGTGATCGGTGGCGGCTATGCCGGCATGGGGGCCGCGATCTCGGCCGCCCGCATGGGGCTCGCGGTGGCGCTTCTGCAGGACCGCGGCGTGCTCGGCGGCAACGGATCAAGTGAGGTCCGCGTCTGGGCCCAGGGCCTCATCCGCCGCGGGAAGTACCCACGGATCGGAGAGATCGTCGAGGAGTTTTGCGACCACGCGAAGAAGAGCCCCGGCACGTTCGAGGAGTTCGAGGACGCGAAGAAAGAGACGCTCGTCCGCGCGGAGCCCACCATCGACCTCTTCCTCCATACCCATGCCTTCGCCGTCGCCCGAGACGGCAACCGCATCACGAGCGTCACCTGCCTCGACACGCATACGAGCCGTGAGCTGCGGGTCAGCGGCCGCTTGTTCTGCGACGCCACCGGCCATGCCACGATCTGCCACCTCGCCGGCGCCGAAACCGTGATGGAGCCGAAGGGCCGAATGGGCATGAGCAACATGTGGGCCTGGGCCGAGACCGACGCCCCGGAGGCCTTTCCGGAGACGCCCTGGGCCCTGCCGCTCACCATGGACGGCTTCCCCTACCCCCGCGACCACCACGGCCAGTGGTTCTGGGAGAGCGGCTTCGACAAGGACCCCCTCGGCGACGCGGAGAGCATTCGCGACTGGAACCTCCGGGCCGTCTTCGGCGCCTGGAACGCCATGAAGAACGGCGGCGGCCGGGCCGATCACGAGAAAGCCACGCTCACCTGGGTGGCCTCCGTCGGCGGCCCGCGGGAAAGCCGGCGGATCCTCGGCGACGTCGTCCTCACGCAGGACGACATCGTCTCGAAGCGGGAGTTCCTCGACGGCTGCGTGCCCTCGACCTGGTCGATCGACCTGCACTACCCGAAGGAAGAGTACGCGACGAAGTTTCCCGACAATCCCTTCATCTCGATCGCGGTCCACGACCGCCGAATCGACCGCGCCGTCGGCTATCCGGTGCCCTACCGCTGCTTCTACTCGAAGGACGTCGACAACCTCTTCATGGCGGGCCGCTGCGTGTCGGTCACGCACGAGGCCCTCGGCACCGTTCGCGTGATGAAGACTTGCGGCATGATGGGGGAGGTCGTGGGCAAGGCGGCGAGCGTGGCCGTGCGGCGGGACGCGACGCCGCGGGATGTGTACGAGCGTTATTTGGCCGACATGGAC
>JBPCTA010000563.1:0-5403 GCA_051006595.1 Pirellulales bacterium | reverse complement strand
GCACACCCGTGTCGGTCGTGTTCGGGCTGACCCGCGACCTGCTCGACATCGTCGAAAAGAAGAAGCCCGACTACCTGTTCTGCGCGATGGACCCGCCGGGGCCGACCTTCCGCCACGAGAAGTTCGCGGCCTACAAGGCCAACCGGGCAGAGATGCCGGCCGACCTCGTGCCGCAAATTCCGCTCGTGCGGCGACTCCTCGAGGTGTTTGGCGTCCCGTGCCTGGAACTGTCCGGCTACGAGGCCGACGACGTGCTGGCGACGCTCGCCACCCAGACGGTCGCCGCCGGCGGTGACTGCACGATTGCCACCTCCGACAAGGACGCCCGGCAGTTGCTCGGGCCGCATGTGCAACTGCTGAATCTTCGCACCAATCTGCCGCTCGGCAGCGACGAGCTGATGGCGGAGTGGGGCATCCGGCCCGACCAGGTTGTCGATTTCCTGTCGCTTGTCGGCGACAGCGTGGACAACGTGCCGGGAGTGCCGGGGATCGGGCCCAAGATTGCGTCGGAGCTGCTGCAGAAGCACGGCACGCTCGACGGCCTGCTCGCCAATATCGAGGCGGTCTCCGGGGCCAAGCGGAAGGAAAACCTCACCACCCACGGCGACACGGCCCGCGCCGGTCGGGAACTCATCCGGCTCGAGACCGCGGTGCCGGTGGCGATTCCCTGGAATGCCGGGGCCCTGCACGCCCCGGATCAGGAGGCGCTCGCCGATCTCCTGCGGACGTTCGGATTTCGGAGCCTGCTCGACCGCGTGGTTCGCGGGGGCGGAAAGGCTGCAGGGTTGGAGCCGGCGAAGCCCGTCGCGGCCGCGAGGCCGGTCGCCCGCACGCTCTTCGATCTGTCGGGAGCGGAGGCTCCGGAGCCTGAGGTCGTGGCGGCTCCCGCGGTGCCGATCACCATCGATGAACCGCACGACTCCGCCGGGATCGCGGCCGTCGTCGCGCGGCTGCGGAAGGGGGCTCCGCTGGCGATCTGCGTCGTGCGTCCGCAGGCTGGCGGCATCCTCGCGCGGCCGATTGGGGCGCTGGTCGCTGCGGGAGACGTGTTCGCCTGGTTCGCTGCCGAGACCCTCGCCACGAACGCGGAGGTGCGGGCGCTGTTGGCCGATGCGGGCGTCGCCAAGCGGGGGCACGATCTCAAACGACAGGCCGTGGCTCTGCGCACGCTCGGCATCCGCCTCGCGGGAGCGGCCTTCGACACCCTGCTGGCCGCGTATCTTCTCGAGGCCGGCGAACGGAATCTCGGAATCACCGAGACGGCGGTGCGACAGCGGATCCCGGGGGCGGATCCGGCGGCAGCAACGGCGATCGATCAGCCCACCGAGGCCGCCCATGCGGCGGCCCATTGCCGACTCGTGCAGGAACTCGCGGGGCTGCTGCCGCCGCAGCTGGAGGCCGGCGGCGTGGCCCGCCTCTACGACACCGTCGAGCTCCCGCTTGCCACCGTGCTTGCCGACATGGAGTGGCGTGGCGTTCGCATCGATGCGGCGGTGCTCGCCGCGTTGTCGGTCGAGTATGGCGCCCGACTCGAAGCGCTGGAACAGGAGATCCACAGGCTCGCCGGCCGGCCGTTTGCCATCGCGTCGCCCCTGCAGCTCCGAGCGGTGCTCTTCGACGAGCTCGGCCTTCCGGTCGTGAAGCGGGGCAAGACGGGCCCGAGCACCGATGCGGAGGTGCTCGAGCAGCTGGCGCCGCTCCATCCGCTGCCGGCCAAACTCCTCGAGCACAGGAAATACGCCAAGCTCAAGAGCACCTATGTGGATGCGCTTCCCGCGCTGATTGAGCCAATGACGGGCCGCATCCACACGTCGTTCAACCAGACGGTGACCGCCACCGGCCGGCTCAGCTCCAGCGACCCCAACTTGCAGAACATCCCGACGCGGACGGCCGAGGGGCAGCAGATCCGCGCCGCGTTCCTGCCAGGCGAGCCGGGATGGCGATTCGTCGCTGCCGATTACTCGCAGATCGAGCTGCGGATTCTCGCGCACCTCTCGGACGACGCGTCCATGAAGGCTGCCTTCGCCGCGGGAGAGGACATCCACACCCGCACGGCCGCGGCGGTCTGCGGCGTGGCGGGCGACGAGGTCACCTCGGCGATGCGACGGATGGCGAAGGCGGTGAACTTCGGCATTCTTTACGGGCAGTCGGCATTCGGACTCGCCAAGTCGATCGGTATTCCGCAGGACGACGCTGCGGAGTTCATCGCGGGTTATTTTCGCGTCTTCGCCGGCGCCGCGGGATTCATGGACGACGTCCTCGACCGCTGCCGTCGCGACGGGCACGTGACCACGATGCTCGGCCGCCGGCGGACGATCACGGGCGTCCGCGACCGCCAGAGGCGGCGGAATGCCCTCGGAGTGATGACGCTCACACTCCCCGAGCGGGAGGCGGTCAACACCGTCGTGCAGGGATCGGCGGCCGATCTGATCAAGCTGGCGATGCTGCGGGTCGAGTCACGGCTGCGAGCCGAGGGCCGCCGGGCGGCGCTCGTCCTGCAGATCCACGACGAACTCCTGCTGGAGGCTCCGGGCGATGAGGTCGCCGACATCGAACGGCTCGTGGCCGAGGAGATGCGGTCGGCCATGACGCTCTCGGTGCCGATCGAGGTGTCGGTGCAGGCGGGTGGCACCTGGGCGGAGTGCGACTGACCATGATCGTCATCGGACTGGTCGGCAGGATCGGCGCAGGCAAATCGACGGTGGCGGGAATGTTCGCCGACCGCGGCGCGGTCGTGATCGATGCCGATGCGGTCGCGCACGAGGTGCTCGTCGAGCCCGAGGTCGTGCGGGAGATCGCCGCCCGCTTCGGTGCCGACCTGATCGATGCGGCCAACCGTGTCAAGCGGGAGATGCTGGCCGGGCTCGTCTTCGGTGGAAGCCCTTCTCAGGAGGAGAGCCTTCGCGATCTGGAGGCCATCGTGCATCCGCGGGTTCGCTCGCGAGTGGTTGCCGCCCTCGCCGCGTGCCGCGGCCGACGTCCGGCCGACGGGGCGGAGCCGATCGTGGTCCTCGATGTGCCGCTGCTGATGCAGGCCGGATGGGACGAGCTCTGCGATCGAATCGTGGTCGTCGACTGTGAAGATGCCGTGAGGAAGTCGCGGCTGGCCGGTCGCGGCTGGTCGGGCCCCCACATCGCCGCCCGCGATCGTGCGTGGGAACGGGGATTCGCGGCTCCCGCCCCCGGGTAGAAACCATGGCGCGTGGATGCCTCGGCCGATCCTGCATATACTCGAATCCAGGTCGATCGAATCTGGAACGAGTGTCGCGGCACGTGATGCCGCCGCCATCGCCCGAGCGATCGATTCCCGCCGGGGCTCTCTCATCTCGAGTTGGTTCGCACGTGTCGGCGTGATCTACGCGGGCGCGGCGGACGCTTGCCTGTTTAAAGACGATCGGTTCCCTCCCTCCACTTCGACCGACCATCCCGCCTGCGGCCATCGCGGTTCGGGGCCTCCCGGTGCACCATGATGAACGCCTCGCCTGAATCGCCCCTCGACGACGTCGAACGGGAGCCCCTCTCGATCGCCGAAGAGATTGCCGCCGAGGTCAAGGAAGGCCTCGACGTGACCGGTCATTACGAGTCGCTCAAGAAGGGCGACACGTTCATCTCCAGTCTCCAGAACCTGTCGATGCAGGAACTGGTCGACCTCGCCCGGCAGGAAAACCTGGGCGATGTGACCGGCGCCAAGAAGCAGGATCTGGTATTCCGGATCCTCAAGGAGCGGATCAAGCTCAACGGCCTGATGTTCGGCGAGGGCACCCTCGAGATCCTGCCCGATGGATTTGGCTTCCTCCGCAGCCCCGATGCCCACTATCTCTCGTGCCCCGACGATATCTATGTCTCGCCGAGCCAGATCCGTCGGTTCGGCCTTCGCAATGGCATGAGCGTGGCCGGGCAGATTCGTCCGCCCAAGGAGAGCGAGCGGTATTTCGCTCTGCTCCGTGTGGAGGCGATCAATGGCGAGGATCCGGCCAAACTGACCACGCGGGTGTTCTTCGACGAACTGACACCGCTGCATCCGGACGAGCGGATCGTGCTGGAGACCACGGCAGACGAGCTCTCGACCCGCATCGTCGATCTGGTCGTGCCGATCGGCTTCGGGCAACGTGGCCTGATCGTGAGCCCGCCCCGTGCCGGCAAGACGATCCTGCTGCAGAAGATGGCCAAGGCCGTGCTCGTGAACTATCCCGAGGCCTACGTCTTCATGCTGCTCATCGACGAGCGGCCCGAGGAAGTGACCGACATGGAGCGGCAGGTCAAGGGGCCGTCGTGCGAGGTGATCAGTTCCACCTTCGACGAGAACTCCAGCCGGCACATTCAGGTCGCCGACATGGTGATCGAGAAGGCGAAGCGGCTCGTGGAAGACGGCCGCGACGTGGTGATCTTCCTCGATTCGATCACGCGGCTGGCCCGGGCCTGGAACGCCGAGGTGCCCAACTCCGGCAAAATCCTCTCGGGAGGCGTCGATTCCGGGGCGCTCCAGCGGCCCAAGCGATTCTTCGGCAGCGCCCGCAAGGTGGAGCAGGGGGGCTCGCTCACGATCATCGCCACGGCCCTCGTCGACACGGGCAGTCGGATGGACGATGTGATCTTCGAGGAGTTCAAGGGCACGGGCAATCTCGAGATCGTGCTCGACCGCCGCCTCGTCGACAAGCGGATCTATCCGGCCATCGACATCAACCGCTCCGGCACCCGCCGCGAGGAGATGCTGATGGAGCCCGACGAATATCGCCGCGTCTGCGTGCTCAGGCGTGTGCTCGGCGAGATGAACCCGGCCGATGCCATGGAGTTGCTCGTCAACCGGCTGTCGAAGACGAAGTCGAATATCGATTTCCTGATGGCCCTCAAGTCGTAGTGGGTGGATTTCTGTCGCCATGAGTGCCATGCCGTTGACGCAAACGTTTCAGGGAGCCGCGAACGACCTGCCTCCGGGCATCCGGGTCGCCATCGTCGTGGCCAGGTGGAACGAGTCGATCACGCGGCGGCTGCTCGCGGGGGCGGTGCATGCCTTCATCGCGGCAGGGCTCGCGGCCGATGCGATCGACGTCGCCTGGGTGCCCGGTTCGTTCGAGTTGTCGCTTGCGGCTGATCGGCTCGCTGCGACCGGCCGCTATGCCGCCGTGCTCTGCCTGGGCGCCATCATCAAGGGGGAGACCTCCCACGATCATCACATCGCGACCGCCGCCGCCGCAGGCATCGAGGCCACGGGCCGGACCCGCGGCCTGCCCGTGATCTTCGGCGTGCTCACCTGCGACACGCTCGCCCAGGCCATGGTCCGTGCCGGAGGCGATGCCGCGGACGGCTACGTCGGCAACAAGGGGGCCGAGTGCGCCAAAGCCGCGGTGGAGATGGTGTCGCTGCTCGCCCTGCTGGCGTCGCAGGCCGTTCGACCATGAGTCG
>JBPCTA010000562.1:0-3679 GCA_051006595.1 Pirellulales bacterium | reverse complement strand
ACAAGCCCAACGCCGTAAGGCGTGGGGTGCCCTCGTACAAGCCTAACGCCGTAAGGCGTGGGGTCGTGCCGGCAAAGGCTTGAAATCTGGCACGGTTGGCCCGCGGCCTCACGGCCGGTCGGCTTCCACGCATCGAGCGGCAGGGCGGTTGTCGGTTTTCCTGGCCTGGCCTACACTTTTTATTGTCAGGAGAGAGTCGCAAGACCGCCGAAGGCCGAACGCTCAGGCAAAAGTACTGACGACATTCACTGTTGGAGAGTGACTCGGCCCTTCGCGGCCGGGTCCACCGAAGGGGCAACCCGCTGGCTTTCGCCCGCGGCGAATCTCTCAGGTTCCAGGACAACAGGGTTCCGTGCTGGGGCTTCGCGCCTCCATCGCGACACAAGGAGCCCTGCCATGTCCAAGACGCTCTCGCCCCAGCCCGCCAGTGTCCAGACCTTCGGCGACCAGCCCCCTGCTCCGAAGCCGCCCGTCGGGCCGGCCGCCCCACACCGCGGCACCTCATTCGCTCA
Organism: Pirellulales bacterium; assembly: GCA_051006595.1. Classification (GTDB taxonomy): domain Bacteria; phylum Planctomycetota; class Planctomycetia; order Pirellulales; family UBA1268; genus QWPN01. The sequence goes on along the minus strand of JBPCTA010000562.1, from coordinate 3,167 downwards.
TGACGAGTCGCTCGAGTCACTCGAGTCGCTGGAAAACACTGCCGAGTTTCATGCCCGGCACATCGGCTGCAGTGCGGCCGACGAACTGCGGATGTTGGAGGCGATCGGCGCGGACTCTCGCGAGTCGCTGATCGCGGGAATCGTGCCGGCGAGCATCGCCCGGCACGAGGCGATGCGGCTGCCGGCGGCCGTGACGGAAGCGGCGGCGCTCGCGGAGTTGCAGGCGATCGCGGCCCAGAACCGGCTCCTGACGAGTTGCATCGGCCAGGGCTACCACGGCACCCACACGCCCGGTGTGATCCTGCGAAACATTCTCGAGAATCCCGCCTGGTACACCGCCTACACGCCCTATCAGGCCGAGATCAGTCAGGGCCGCATGGAGGCGCTCGTCAACTTCCAGACGATGGTCTGCGACCTCACCGGCATGCCGATCGCGAATGCGTCGCTGCTCGACGAGGCGACCGCGGCGGCCGAGGCGATGACGCTTGCCAAGCGGGCGGGCGGGTCGGCGAGCGACGTGTTTCTGGTGGATTCCGGCTGCCATCCGCAGACGATCGAGGTGCTGCAGACGCGTGCTCGGCCGCTGGGGATCAGCGTGGTGGTCGGCGACGCTCGCGCCATGCTCGACCGCACCGACTGTTTTGGCGTGCTCGTCCAGTATCCATCGACCCACGGCGAGATCATCGACTGGCGCGACCTTGCCACGAGGGCCCATGCGAAGAAGGTCGCGGTGGTGGCGGCGGCCGACCTGCTCGCGCTCACGATTCTGATCCCGCCGGGCGAATGGGGGGCCGACATCGTCGTCGGCACCACGCAACGGTTTGGCATGCCGATGGGCTGCGGCGGTCCGCATGCCGCGTTCTTCGCCTGCCGCGACGAGTTCAATCGGTCGATGCCGGGCCGGCTCGTGGGCGTGAGCATCGATGCCCACGGCCGGCCTGCCTACCGGCTCGCGCTCCAGACCCGCGAGCAGCACATCCGGCGCGAGAAGGCCACCTCGAATATCTGCACGGCGCAGGTCCTGCCCGCCGTGGTGGCGAGCATGTATGCCGTCTATCACGGGCCCGAGGGGCTCACGCGGATCGCCGAGCGGGTTGCGTCGTCTGCCGCCATCCGCGCACTCGGCCTGCGCCGGCTGGGCGTGGCGGTCGCGGGCACCGCCGCTTTCGACACGCTCCGCCTCGACTCGGGCGAGCGCACAGAAGAGTTTCTGGCCAAGGCCCGCGACCAGGGCATCAACCTCCGGCGGCTCGACCCGCAGTCGATCACGATCGCCCTCGACGAGACGACCACCCGCGAGTTGATCGTGCGGCTATGGGACGTGTTTGCGGCGCCGGGGGCTCCCCTGCCCGATGTCGCCGCATTCGCGCGGGAGGCCAAGCCGCTCCTGCCGGCGGCCCTGCGGCGGTCGACGCCGTTTCTCATGCATCCGGTCTTCTCCAGCCATCACAGCGAGACGGCGATGCTGCGGTATATCCGCTCGCTCTCCGACAAGGATCTGGCGCTCGATCGCGGCATGATTCCGCTGGGCAGCTGCACGATGAAGCTCAATGCGACGAGCGAGATGATCCCGATCACGTGGCCGGGGTTTGCCAATGTGCATCCCTTCGCGCCGGCCGATCAGCAGGTGGGGTATGCGATCCTCGACCGGCAGCTCCGCGGATGGCTCTGCGAGGCCACGGGTTACGCGGGCATCAGCCTGCAGCCCAATGCCGGCAGCCAGGGTGAGTATGCCGGACTGCTCGTGATCCAAGCCTGGCAGCGGGCCCGCGGGCAGGGGCATCGCACGGTCTGCCTGATCCCGTCGTCGGCGCACGGCACCAATCCCGCCAGTGCCCAGATGGCGGGCATGGAGGTGGTCGTGACGGGCTGCGACGAACAGGGCAACGTCGACATGGCCGAGCTCCACGCGAAGTGCGAGCAGTATTCCGACCGGCTCTCGGCGGTGATGATCACGTATCCGAGCACCCACGGCGTGTTCGAGACGCAGGTCAGGGAACTCTGCGAGCTCGTGCACCGCCACGGGGGCCGCGTCTACATCGACGGCGCCAACATGAACGCGCTGGTGGGCGTGGCTGCTGCGGGCGAGTTTGGCGGTGACGTCAGCCACCTGAACCTTCACAAGACCTTCTGCATTCCGCACGGCGGCGGCGGCCCGGGCGTGGGGCCGGTCTGCGTGGTCGAGGATCTCGTGCCGCACCTGCCCGGCCATGCCACCGGTGGCGTGCCCGTCAACGACGTCGGCGCGGTCTCGGCCGCGCCGCTGGGCAACGCGGCGGTGCTTCCGATCAGCTGGATGTTTTGCCGGATGATGGGTGGCGAGGGGCTGCGGCAGGCGACCATCGCGGCGATCCTGGCGGCGAACTACATCAGCACGCGTCTCAAAGACCACTATCACACGCTCTACTCCGGCTCAAACGGCCGCGTGGCCCACGAGTGCATTCTCGATCTGCGGCCGCTCTAGGAGACGAGCGGGATCACGGCTGAAGACGTCGCCAAGCGGCTGATCGATTATGGATTTCACGCGCCGACGCTCAGCTTCCCGGTGCCGGGCACACTGATGGTGGAGCCGACGGAGAGCGAGCCGCTCGCCGAACTCGACCGCTTCATCGAGGCGATGATCGCGATCCGCGAGGAGATCCGTCTCGTCGAAAACGGCATCTGGCCCAAGGACGACAACCCGCTCAAGCATGCCCCGCATACGGCCGACACGGTGGTCGCCACCGAGTGGCAGCGGCCGTATGCCCGCGAGGTCGCGGCGTTTCCGGTGAAGTCGCTCGTGCTGCAAAAGTATTGGCCGCCGGTGGGCCGAGTGGACAACGTCCACGGGGACCGCAACCTGTTTTGCAGCTGCGTGCCCGTGTCGGCCTGGGCAGCGGAATGAGTCGGCCTTCGTGAACGCCCACCGGCCGTCAGACAGCTTTTTCTTGAGCCTTTCGGCGTTGGGCCAACGGAAACCCGACCCTTGACAAGAACGTGTTCATCCGTACATTCTTATGGCGGGTTCGTATACTCTTCGCTGGAGGATGTTTCATGGCCACCATCCCGCAGATTCGCAACCGGCTGCTCGAAGGATTCTCCGAAAAGCAGGCTGATCTCCTGGCCCACGTCGTGATCGAGGCCCACGACGACCTCGTCAATCAGGCTGACTTCCACGCCCTCACGGG
>JBPCTA010000561.1:0-5065 GCA_051006595.1 Pirellulales bacterium | reverse complement strand
GAGCGGTTCGGCGACCGGTTCCATGCTTGGTGGGCCGGCGACCACGACCGAGATCGGCAGGTCGCTCGAAGGCTCGATGCTCGGGCCCTACCGGCTTGACCGGTTCATCGGGGGTGGCGGCATGGGCGCCGTCTTTCGTGCACTCGACACCACGCTCGATCGGATCGTCGCGGTCAAGGTGCTCGCAGGCCGTCAGGCCGATGACGAGGAAATGCTCAAGCGTTTTCGGAACGAGGCCCAGTCGGCAGCCCGGCTCGACCACGAGAACATCGGCCGCGTGCATGCTGTCGGCAGCGAGAACGGCTGGCATTTCATCGTCTTCGAGTTTATCGAAGGGACGAATCTGCGGGACTTGATCCGTGAGCAGGGGCCGTTCGACCTGGCGCGGACCGTCGACGTTGCGATCCAGGTGGCCGACGCCCTGGAGCACGCTTCGGAGCGCGAGGTCGTGCATCGTGACATCAAGCCCTCGAACATCGTGATCACGCCGGCCGGCCGCGCCCGGATCGTCGATATGGGGCTGGCGCGGCTGCACCATCTCGCCGACGATCGGGATCTCACCGTCAGCGGGATGACGCTGGGAACCTTCGACTATATATCCCCGGAACAGGCCCGCGATCCGAGGGCGGCCGATGTGCGGAGCGACCTCTATTCGCTCGGGTGCACGATCTTTTTCATGCTGGCCGGCCGCGCCCCCTTTGCCGACGGGACGATGGTGCAAAAACTCCTCCAGCACCAGCAGGCGGATCCGCCTGCCCTCGACGGAGTCCGCGGCGACGTGCCACGACGGTTCGCCGAGATCGTCGAACGGCTGATGGCGAAGGATCCCCTCGACCGTTACCAGCGTCCGGCGGTTTTGGTGGCCGATCTCGTCGCATTTGCCGATGATCAAGCCCTCGTGCTGGCGTCGCCACGGCCTTCGCAGGCAGTCGTTGCCTCTCCGGCCCGGCCGGCTGCGAACCGCCTTCCGTGGCTTCTTCCCCTCGGCGGATTGGTGGCGCTGGTGGCGGCGATGTGGCTGCGGTCGATGCTCGACCGCCGATAGCTCCTGGATTGATAGCTCCTGGATTCGGCGGCCGCGGGGACATCGGCTCCATCCGATTGCTTGACGGTATCGACGAGGAGTTGTCTAGTGACGGGCTGGAAATAGAGTTCCATCGCCGGACCTACGCGTCACGATCTCCCGGAGTTGTTGAATGATCCGCACCAACAGGTATGCGTGCCTCGTGGCCCTCGGCATGACGTTTTTCATTGGCGGGGCTTCCCGTGAGGCGTTTGCTATCAAGCAGTTCGCCGACGAGTTCAAGGCGATGTACGTCAAAGAGGGAACGCCGCTGGCGGCGGCCGTCGAGACGGCGAAGTGCAATGTCTGCCACGTCGGCAAAAACAAGAAGGAACGAAATGCCTACGGCGAGGCCCTGGCCGAGCGGCTCGACAAGAAGGAAGACGCGAAGAACGTCGAGAAGATCAAGAAGGCTCTCGAGGAGGTCGCGGCGCTGTCGAGCGATTCGTCGAAGGCCGACGCGCCGACGTTCGGAAAGCTGATCGAGGAAGGCAAGATGCCCGGCGGCGATCCGAAGTGACGCGGGCCTGACTCGCTCCTCATTCCCACACGGCGTCGCGGCCATCGGGGTTGCGACGCCGTGTTTGCTCTACCGCTCGCCGGCAGCGGCGAGGAGCATCGATTCGAGATCCTCGCAGCCGGTGATGGCGGAGACGAGCCCGCGGTCCGCAAAGATGCGGACCCGCTTGACGAGGTTGTCGAACTGCTCGTGGGCCAGACTTCGGACCACGGGCGACACATCCTCCAGCCGTCGCCAGCGGACGGCCGCGTCTGCTGAATGCCGTGCGGCCCGCTCGCGGACCTGAAGCCGAAACTCCACCTCCCGTTCGGCGGGGGGCGCATCGACGAGCAGCAGATTCGGATCGACCCGACGACCAATGCGGCTGGACAGCCGGTCGGCGAGGCGAGATGAAACAGCCACCATCTCGGCATGGCTGCGGCCGGCGAGTGCCGAGTGGATGGCGGGATGGTGAAGCGCGTCGAAGGTCGCGATGCGTTTGAAGAGTCGCCGCTGGGGACCGAACAGCCCGGCGACCAGCGGTGCGGCTGGCGTGCCCTCGGCCACGGAGGTGATCCAGTCGATGAAGGCGGCGTCGTCGCAGCCGACGAGATGCTGTGGATCAATTCGTGGCCGCACGATCCAAATGGCCCGCTGCAGCATGCCGGTCGCGGCCCGGACGGCGTGATGCCAGTAGACCTCGCTGAACATCACGTACCGGGCGAAGACCATGAGCTCCGCCGCGGTTTTCCCCTTTTCGCTGATGGCCAGCGCCTCGCCACGCTCGTCGAGGCAGAGGTTGGCAAGGAGTCGGGGCTGATCGAAGTTGCGGCCGTAGGGAACCCCCGCGTGAAGGCTGTCGCGAGCCAAATAGTCCATCTTGTCGACGTCGATCGGCCCCGAGAGCAGGGAATGCAGGATGCGGCCGGCCGGGTCAGTGGCGGCCCCGGTGATCAGATCGGCGATCCGGGCCGGAGCGATGTGCCACTCCGAGTCGAGCACGTCGGCGACGGGGCCGGTCGAGATCAGCCCCGCCACGAGTGACTCGTGCCGTGGCACCTCCTGGAGGCCCATGTCCTCCACAGGGTGGCAGAACGACCAGTGGCCGATGTCATGAACGAGGGCGGCCGCGAGGAACGCCGACGCATCGTCGGGGCTCACGGCCGCGGCAAAACGCTGGTCGCTTTTTAGCCGGCGAAGAAACTCGATGGCAAGCCGATACACGCCGAGGGAGTGCTCGAGCCGCGAGTGCACGGCTCCGGGGTAGACAAGAGCCACCAGACCAAGCTGCGATACCTTCGAGAGCCGATGCATCGCCGCAGTGTCGAGCAGAGCCCGAACCCGCGGCGTGAGCGGTGCCGTGTCGTCCGGTGGAATGCGAATGCCGGCCGTCGAGTCGGAGAGTTCCGGAAGCATGGCGAGTGACATTGATAGTCCGCGGAAACGATCAGAGCGGCGGCAGTCCGATGAGCCACCGCAGGAGCGCCGTAAACATCGCGTAGAGCGAGAAGTGGGCGACGGCCGTGCCCCAGTCGAGTTCCAGGGACACCAGCGCGGCAAGCGCTCCGGATACGACGAACATCGGCCCGAGGTACATCCACTGCCACATTTCGGCCGTGGCCTCCGGGGGCAGGAGTCCCTTCACCCACCAGAGTCCGGCGTAGATCAGGGCACACGCCAGAGATCGAAGCAGCAGGGGAGTGCCCCGAAACGGCTCCAGTTCACGGTTGCGGACGGCGACGTAGCCGAGCATGACGCTTGGTACGGCGATGAGAAACGCACCCACGAGCAGCAGCCATGGCGGCGGTGCGGGTTTCCAGAGCATGCCCAATAGCCATGCCCCTGCCATCACGGCAACCACGCCTGCGGCGATCGAGCCGCCAACGAGGCCGGAGATCGGCTTCTCGATCCGGCGAATCGGCGCCGTTGGCGCGCGGCCGGTGCCCGCCGAGGTGGTGACCGGCGCGTCGGGTTCATGGATGGTCACGGCGTCGGCCGTGACCGCTGGAATCGTGATCGGCTTCTTGCACTTCGGACAGGGTCCCGTGCGGCCAGCGAACTGGTCGCTGACGGAAAACCGGGACTGGCATCCGGGGCAGAGAACGGCGATGGCCATGCGTGATTCCGGGCAGTTCCAGGGCAGCCGATGATGATCGCGGCAGTGTCAGAGGAGGCGGGGGCTGCGTCAAGTCGCGGGATCGCGGATAAACTCCAGAACTGGCGGGCGATGCCCTGGCACCCTCTGTTTCCCGAGGACGACGGCACCATGAGTTCAGACGAGACACGGGTCATCCCGCGGAAGGACGGGGGCGGCTCGGCCGCTTCAGGTCCGCGGCTCGTTGGTGGGCAGATCGTGTTTCACTGCCCGGCCGGTCACCGGATCGTGGTGCCGGTTGCGGTGGCGGGAAAACGCGGCACGTGCAGCAAGTGCTCCGTTCCGGTGCAGATTCCAGAAATGGCGACGCTGGCCGCTGCCGAACAGGCCCTCGAACCAGCGGTTGTCCAACCTCCGGCGGTGAACGCTCCCAAGCCCGCACCGGCCGGCTCTGAGCCGGTGCCGCCGGCTGCGGCACCGCCCCCCGCGTTGCCTCCCGTTGCGGACGAGGGCGATTGGCAGTTCATCTCCGGGGAGGCCCACAGCCAGCCAGCCGATGGCCTGGATGCGGCAGACTGGCAGGCCGGGGGCGATTCCGCGGAGATGCCGTCAGGCGATGGCATCAACCCGATGGCGATGATGCTGGCCCGGCTCTGGGCGGAACGAGACCATGGCGGGGTCATCGAGCTGCATCTCGCCGGCGGCGCCGTCATCCTGCCGGAAGAGTTTTCCGCCCGCTGGTCGGGGGCGAGCCATGGGCTGTTCGCAAGCCAGGCCGCCGACGGGAGCGTCACCCTGACCGCGGTTGCCTGGGACACCGTTCAGCGGATCGTCGTACGGCAGTTGGCCGCCGTGCCGGGCGACATGTTCGAGTGAATGGTATCCGACGCCCGGCTCACTCCTCCTCGTCGAGATCACCTTCGGTGATCATCCGGAATCCCTTGGTGGCCAGGGTCTCCATGCCCATTTCCGTGTTGTCGACCATCAGCGCGACCGCCGGCCGGCCGCGAGGCCGCAGCAGGATCGGATAGGCCTGGATGATGTTCACCTCGGCCTGCAGGAGCGCGGTGCAGATCCTCAGCAGTGGCTGGTGGTCGTCGGGCAGTTCCACGCCCAGCAGGTCGCTCTCGATGATCGCGAGACCAGCCCGCTCGAGAATCTCCCGGCCCTGCTCCGGATGGCTCAGCAGGAACCGGGCGAAGGCGCACTCGCCCGAGTCGTTGATCGACAGCGCGACGATGCGAACCCGTGAGCCCTCGAATCGTCGCACGACTTCGAGCAGTTGGCCCACCCGGTTCTCGAGGAACACCGTGAACTGCCGGAGGGTGGGCCAGTTACGGCCCCGAGCCGTCGCGAACCCGATCACTGCGCCCTCGCCAGCGTCATCTTGACTCACGGATGGAGCCTC
>JBPCTA010000560.1:0-2675 GCA_051006595.1 Pirellulales bacterium | reverse complement strand
GACAAACCGCTCGCGATTTGCCGCGCCGAGATTCGCCACGAATCCCACGATCAGATGCTCCTTCGTGGCATCATGCGTCAGATCCACATCACCAATCGACCTGCCCTGCGGGGAAGTGAGCGAATAACCGTAGTCGCTCACATCGACCTTCAGGCCGAGCGCCTCTGCGGCATCGGCAACGACCGCGTTGGTATCCAAGAGGTGCACCTTTCCGCCGGTCTCCCTGAGCCGCTGCTTGAATCGACCCGACGGACCCGTCGATTCGAGGATCCCGATCCCGCGGAGGAGGCTGTGGAATGGCCGTTGGAGCCAGGCCATCGAACTGCGGCATTTCTCATGGATCGCCCCCGGGGCGACGCGGTTGCCGAAGCCGCCGATATAGATGGAGTCGTGGGCGTCCCTTCCGTCCAAGGAGTAACCGACCCGGTGCACGTAGCAGCCGCTTACGACGAACCTCACGGCCGTCGCCGTGACGCCCTGCGTCGACTGAACCGCACCACGGCCAAGGGCCGACCGCAATGACTCTTGCACTCGGCCCATCAGCCGCGGAGGCACCGGTGGTGAATACGCCTCGACGTCGAACGACGCGACGTTCACGCGACCAGCCGGTGGATTAAATTGCACCTCCTCCCGCCAGACTTCCTCCATCTCGCCGGTCAGCCCGTTGAGATCCAGCGGCCACTCGTCGGAAGAGTGAAACACGCGGTCGATGTGGGTGCTGACTGTGGAAACAAGAACGTGATACTGTCGCACTCTTGCGAAGCCCTCGCACCTGCCGCAGGTGATGTAGCCGTCGCCGCTGCATCGGCCGCAGGTCACGTGGGCATCGGCGTCGCACCGCGTGCAGGCGATCCCACCCCCTCCAGCACATGTCGCGCAGTTCACGATCACACCATTCGGAAGCAGTCGTCGCCCGTTGCCCCCGCAGCCGCCGCAGCGAAGCCGCTTCTGACCGTTGCAGTTTCCGCACGGCACGCGCCCAGTTTGGCCGCAGGCCCCGCAATCGAGGTGACCGGTCGCGTTGCAACCGGTGCAGGGGTGCATCGATTCACCTCCTCGCAGCCGGTGGTCGGTGGTCTCCGCACTGGCAGGGAATCCCGCGCCCTCCAGCGGCACGATCGTGAGCGGCGTGCCTCGCGGAAGGGGGTTTGCATCGACGTCTTCTGTGCGTCCAGGCTCGGTCCGCTGCACGATCTGCCGCTCCACGATCTGCGTCTCGACGGCAAGCTGCGAGACCGGCTGGCGTTCGGCGATCGTGACGGCGAAGGCCTCCTCCAGACGCCCACGAGGGATTTCCCGATGGGCGTCTGCCCCAAGCCGGATGGTCGTGCAGTACGAATCGAGCACGATCTTCTCGGAAGAACGCTCCACGGGCTTGTCCAGTTCGTCGGAACGCAGTCCCGGCTGGAGAAGACCCATTCTCGGCGTCGAAAATGACTGGTCCCACGCCGTCACGGTTGTGCCCTCGCCTGTGGATGAGGCTTTGACGGCGGCCTGCGCTCGGATCCGGAGTCCCCAAAGAAGCGCGGCATGCCCAGACTCGCGACTGCGATGCCGAGGGCCAGCACCATGGGGAGATACGCACCGATGAGGCCGCATTTGTCGACGAGCCATCCAGTCAACGGCCCATACATCCAGAGCAACACCACGGCGACGGCGAGCAAGACTGCGCGAGCGACCAAGTCATAAAACGATTTGGCCCACGCCTCCTTGGCGGCCGACAAGGTAACGCTCGGAAGCGCGGACACGCGGTTCCAGAGCCTAGACGCCCGGTCCGAGAGACCAAGATCTCCACCACAGGATGGTGGCGCCTCCTTGACTCCCCACTGGGCCATCACCATGACAGGGCTGGGGGCCTTCAAGCGGATGGAGTGATCGAACACGGGCAGCGCAAGAGCCGCCAGCGTCACGATGGTCGCGAGCCACGGAATAACACGACCGCCACTGCTGTCACACGATTGATCAGCCTCTCGCCAACTCCCCCGCGGCACCCCGCCATAGGCACCACCGACTCGACCGACGCCCCCCGGCCGTGGTTTCGGAAGCGGCCTTGGCCCAGCCGGGCCACCAACCTGGGGCTCCGGTGGCTTCGGCGGTGGAGCATCTTCGAATCGTGCTCGGAATCCTGGGCTGTGCTCGAGGTCCGCGGCTGCACGGCCCACCTCCTTCCCCTGCTCCCCCAGTGAAAGGAGAGCCGTAGCAATGGCGTCGGCCATGTCACTCTTGTCACGGCGCTGGGCATTCGCCCCCAGTCGGCCGAGTGACGTGAGAATCGGCTCGCTAAACGAGAGTGCCTCCGCGAGGCGGGCGGGGCCATCCCGCTGGACTGCGGCATCCTTGATGAGAGGCTCGTATTTCGATCGCAGAACCTCATCAATCTTGTTGACGAGCCACTCTTCGAGGCGGGATCGATGGGTCACTCCACCACACTTTTTCACTGCCACCAACAGGCCTTCGAGCGTCGCCACCGTCGGGCCGCCGATAAACCTCGGAGCCGCACGGCACACTTCGGCCAGCGCCTCGTACTGCGGTGGCTTCGCTCCAAACCGATCGCAGCGCCGTGCGAACTGGCCTGGTCGCCCTGCCTTCAGATCGGCGATCGTCGCGAGCACGAACGGATCGGTCGATGGCACGGCAGCCGAGGCCCGACCGGAGGTGCAGTCCACGACCAGCGG
>JBPCTA010000559.1:0-4063 GCA_051006595.1 Pirellulales bacterium | reverse complement strand
GTGCCGATCATCGAGAGATCGTCCATGGAACCCTCGACGATCGCGAGATCGATGCGGCGCTCGCGGGCCACCGCGCGATCGAGCGCGAGCATGGCGGGAGACACGTCGACGACGGTGACCCTGGCGCCCGCGGCCGCATAGAGCGGGCCGTGCTTGCCGCCCCCCGCGGCGAGGCAGAGCACCTCGAGGCCGTCGAGTCGCGGAGGCAGCCACGGCCGTTCGCCCGAATCAGCGGGCCCGAGCCAGAGCCGGGGAGCGGCGAAAGCTTCGTCGCCGGCGGGCCGTGCGAGCGGCACGCCGGCGGCCGCGAGGCGATCCCAGGCCCGGCGGTTGTGGTCGAGAGCCGCGGCCTGGGCGGTATCGCGCCACGGCTCACGCATCCCCGCGCGTCCTTTGCCGCCGGACGACCGCCGCGATCAGGATCGACGCTGCGATCACTGCCACGGTGGGCTCCGGCACCGCCGTCACAGTAAGATCGTCGAAGGCAAAGTAACGCGGCGTGTTGAGGCCGAAGGGCCCGACATCAGACCCGGTGAACTCAAACTCGATCCGATCGACGGTGCCGAGCGACGAGAGGTCGAACCACTCCCACGTCGCAAGAATGCCGGGCGGCGAGGCTCCGCGAAGGTCGGCCAGATAAAACGTGGCCGAGCCAGTGGTCGTGGGACCAAGCCTGCCGATCGCCGTGGTGGCGAACCAGCCGCCCGGCGGCAGCGGCGCCGAGAAGCCGTACTGGTCGCCGTTCTGCATTGTGAGCGCGGCATAGGTGGTGTTGGCGATCCGGAACCCCGACACGGTCGTCGGCACCGGCAGCGTCACGGCGGGCCGGTAGTCGTTGTACTCGGTGTGGGGAACCGCATAGGTGCTCGACTGGTAGCCGCCGCCGGGATACGACGCATATTGGTTGTTGAACGCGGGGTCGGTCGTGTTGACGACGTTCGAGTATGAAAACCCCTCCCACCATTCGAAGTCGAACCCGCCAAAGTTGTCGATGCCGAAGGTGTTCGAGAAGGCGACGCCCCCGGCCGTCCATGGACTGCTCACCGACTGGCCGGGCGACAGAGTGCCGGGGTTGCCGTTGAAGAATCCCGACGGCGGCACCGTCAAGCCCTCGAAGTCGACCACGTCTGCCGCCGCGCTGCACGCGGCGGCGGCGAGCGTGACGATTGAAAGCAACAGCAGACGCACGTGCCAAATCATCTGGGCATCCTTTCGTTCATGACCATCAGCAGGAAGCATTCGGTGTGTGGGACTCAGGGAACGTCCGCCACGGTCTCGCCGCCCGACCGCGTGCAGGCCGTCGCCAGGATGCGGACGTCCAGCGTATCGGCGAGCAACCGCACGGAGCCATCGCCGAACAGGGCGTGCGCGCCGCCTGGATGCCGGCTGCGAAGCTCGTCTTCCCAGGTGGGCCAGTTGATGGCATATGCCTGATCAAAGAGATTCCTCCCGTTGATCCACTGGCCGTCGGACCAGCCCCCCGCCGCGCACTCTCCGACGAGGATCGTGTGCGACAGGCCGTCGCCGATCTCGCGGACGGCAAGGCCCCGATCGTGGATGAGCACGCCCTTCTCGGGATTATTGGGGGAGACGATCCGCTCGCCGGTGACCCCGCCGTAGTCGCTGCGGCCCATGCCACCCACCAGCAACGAGGGCCGGTCGGCCGAGGCGCAGCGAAAGACGGCCACGGGCACCGCCGCCCCGGCCGCATTGTCGGCGTGATCGAACGGCTTCTCAAAATCGATCATGTCCGCGAGCGACTGCTCCTCGAGCCAGGGCAGGATGCGGCCGTTCCAGGCGAGACACCTCTCGGCACCACTCTTGCCAGGCTGCCGCCACTCGGTGCAGCCGACGGGAAACCGCCGGCGCGACAGGAGATGGCCATGCAACGCGCAGCCAACGTGGCGGAGATTGTTGAGGCACGATATCCGGCGGGCGGCCTCGCGAGCTGCCTGGGCTGCGGGCAGGAGCAGGCCGATCAGCACGGCCACCACGGAGATCACGACGAGCAGTTCGACGAGCGTCATGGCGACGCGGCGCGAGCGATCGATTGCGGTCATGGCGGCCATGCCTCGACGAGCCCTGCGATGCGCACGACCGCGCGAGCAGCCATGCTCGGCGCAGGACGGAACGATCCCGGGGAGAAGACTCAAAAGCGACGCAATCCAACGGCCGCACGAGCAGCCGTGCCCGCCGTCCCGCCCTCGCGGTCCGACGAACCCATGACGTCTGGTAGGTCTTCTGACTCCCAGGCTCAGTCGGCCGCATGCCTTCTCGCCGGGCGGTGCCTCAGAGGCAACGCCCGCAATGGCCAGAAGCGGCCGACCTCATCGCCCGGTCACAGCGGCGGGGCCGTCCCGGATTCACACCGGTGTTCCCTGTTTGCAGGCCGGGCGAGAACCCGCCAGACCTGCCACCAGAGTCGATTGGCAGAGTGTAGGGGTCGGGCAAGGGCTGTCAACCAAGTCGGGGATGCCCCGCACGTCCCGCACGGTTTACCAGCGGCAGCCGTCGCGATGTGAAACCATGACGATCGCGGGGGACCGCACCGTCAAAGACTGACGGTCGCGCGGCCTCGCACCGCATGGTCTGCGCAGCCGTCATCGGCGTCATTCTCAACCCGACACTCACGCGTAAGTGCCGACGGCAGAAAAACTTGGGAGCGGTTCAAGCAACTCGATCATGGCCGCCGATAGCCCAGTTGTCCCCCGGGGCATCACTGTGCCCGTCGGGCAACCAGGGGGCGGCAGCAACCTGCGATCACTCGAGTCACGGAATGGCTCGACAGGCCTGTCGCGGAAAGTTCGTGGATCACAACCTCGGGGTGACAGCGTCGCAAGCGGGACGAGCACACCGGTGATTCACAAGCAAAGGAGATGTGGCTCGATGAAGCGTATGATGTATCTCGGTGCGCTGGTCCTCAGCGTCACCGTTTGTAGCCAGTCTTTCGGTTTCGAGCTCCTCGATCGGATGCTCGGCTGCAAGGGCTGTGCTTCGTGCTGTGAGCCCGGCTGCGATGCCGGTGCTGGCTGCTGCGAGCCCGGCTGCGACGCCGGCAACGGCTGCTGCGAGCCGGCATGTGGCGCTGGTAACGGTTGTGCGGAACCAGCTTGCGGAGCCGGCAACGGCTGCTGCGAGCCGGCCTGCGACGCCGGTGCGAGCTGCTGCGGTGCACGGTCGTGCCGCAAGCACGATCTGTTCGGTGGACTGAAGGGGCTGTTCGCGAAGTGCAAGCGGAAGCATAGCTGCTGCGGCACGAGCTGCTGCGAGCCGGCGTGCGACGCTGGTAACGGCTGCTGCGAGCCGGCCTGCGGTGCTGGTAACGGTTGTGCGGAACCCGCTTGCGACGCCGGCAACGGCTGCTGCGAGCCGGCCTGCGACGCCGGTGCTGGCTGCTGCGAGCCCAGCTGCGGTGCGGCTTCGTGCTGCGGCGTTCGGAAGAAGCACCACCCGCTCCGCGGGATCCTCGCGGCTCTGAAGGCCAAGCACGCTCGCAAGAGCTGCTGCGGCACCAGCTGCTGCGGTGGTGAGCCCGACTGCTCGGCCGGCAACGGCTGCTGCGAGCCGGGTTGCGGTGCGGAGCCGGCGTGCGGTGCCGAGCCGGCCTGCGGTGCGGGCTGTGCCCCGGCCGCCGAGCCGACTCCCGATGCTTCGGCGTCGGTGAAGACGGTCCGGACGATCGCCAGCAAGTGAGTTGAGGGTCAATAGGTCGAACGGAGATCTGTTGCCCGACTTCGGCCAGTGAGCTCCGCCCGGGGGGAAACCCCCGGGCGGAGTTTTTTGCTTTCTACACACCTGCACGGCCATCCATGGCCCGTGCAGGCTTGGGCATTCGGTCGCACAGCCAAGGTGTGCCACCGAATGCTCTCCTCGCCATCCAGGCGAGCGACACACCTGCACGGCCATCCATGGCCCGTCGGGTTTCACAGGCATGATCTCAGCGAGGGGCTGCCCGTGTCCCGGAGCCGGCGTATGACGACGAGCGGAGCCAGGATGGCGAAGCGATGGCGGCATCCGAGTGAGTGAAGCCCAGGATGGGCGCAACGAACGTCCGGCGACGGGG
>JBPCTA010000558.1:0-5257 GCA_051006595.1 Pirellulales bacterium | reverse complement strand
GCTCCCCTCAAAACGAGGGTTTCCGGGGCGGGCAGGCAGGCGGGAGAACCTGCGGGGTCGGGCGGGGCCGAGACCGGACCGCGCCAGCATCGGGTGCCAGCAGATCCCGCGCGGCCGCGAGTCTGGCCGGGCCTACGGCAGTGGCTATTCCCACCTCGCGACCGGTCGGTCGAGGATCTCGCGCATCAGGATCAGCCGCCGCAGCAATGCCGGATCGTGAAGCGTTGCGGCGAGGTCGGCCGCCACGGCATGCGGCGCGGGGCCGACGGCTCCACGCGAAGGCTGCAGTGATTGATTCACGATGTCGTGCGCGAACGCGTCTCGCACGTGCTCACCGACG
Source organism: Pirellulales bacterium (assembly GCA_051006595.1). Lineage (GTDB taxonomy): Bacteria > Planctomycetota > Planctomycetia > Pirellulales > UBA1268 > QWPN01. The sequence continues at coordinate 4,917 of JBPCTA010000558.1, read as the reverse complement.
TCGCCACCCGCGGCGGCCAGCGGCTGGAGATGGCGGTCGGCGAGCCGCGGCGGCGCGGCGGCCTTCGACGGCCGCGGCGCCGCGGCGCGGCGCAACGGCGACGCCACAGGCCGCTGCGGACGGCTCGTGCCTTGCTCAGGCTGGCGGCGTTCGGGCGTCGGCTTCGGTGGCCGCTCGGCCGCGGTGGCTGGCTGCTCTCCACCACGGGCCTGCCTGAGAAACTCCTCGATCTGCCGCTCGAGATCGACGCGGACATTGGCCGGCGGTTCACCGCGGACGGGGGGCCGCCGCGGCAGAGGCGGGGGCACGCGACCACCACCGCCATTGCCCGCCACACGCCGCACGAGGTTCACGACCTGCGAGATGATCCAGAAAGCGACGAACAGGAGCGGCAGGAGGCCTTCCAGCCAGTCGATGCCGGCGGCGAGGAGTGGTCCGACGACAGGCATGGCAAGGGGACTCCGCTCGAGGTCACTGCCCGGCCGCGGCCGCGACCGGCACCGGGCCCGAGGCGATGCTGCGCCGCATGTCGGTGTCGGCCTGGAGGTTTCGCAGCTTGTAGTAGTCGGTGATGCCGAGCCGGCCCGAGGCGAGCGAATCGGCCACGGCCTTCGGCACCTCGGCCTCCGACTCCACGAGCAGGGCCCGGCTCTCCTCGATAGCGGCGATCATCTCCTGCTCCCGGGCCACGGCCATGGCCCGACGCCCCTCGGCGTTGGCCCGGGCGACGCGGGTGTCGGCCTCCGCCTGATCGGCCTGGAGCCGGGCGCCGATGTTGGCCCCCACGTCGATGTCGGCGATGTCGATCGAGACGATCTCGAAGGCGGTGTTGGCGTCGAGTCGCCGACCGAGCACGGTCTTCGAGATCATGTCGGGATTCTCGAGCACGTCGCTATGTTTCTCCGCCGAGCCGATCGCCGACACGATCCCCTCGCCGACGCGGGCGATGATCGTCTCTTCGGTGGCGCCGCCGATCAGCTGGTAGAGATTGGTCCGCACGGTCACGCGAGCCTTCACCTTGAGCTGGATGCCGTTCTTGGCGACGGCGTCGAGCGAATCGCGGCCGCTGTTTCGTCCCGGGCAGTCGATCACCTTCGGATAGACGCTCGTCTGCACCGCCTCGCGAACATCGCGGCCGGCGAGGTCGATGGCCGCGGCACGCTTGAAGTCGAGTTCGGCGATTCCCGCCTTGTGGGCGGCGATCAGGGCCTGCACCACCAGCGGCACGCGGCCGCCGGCGAGGTGGTGGGCCTCGAGCGCCTGCCGCGTGATCCCGGACGAGTCGCCGAGGCCGGCCTGCACCGCCATGATCTTGCTCCGCACGATCACGGCGGGGTTGACCTTCTTGAAACTCATCGCCACGAGGTCGAACAGACCGATGCCGGTGCCCGATGCCACCGACTGCACCCAGAGCCGCAGGTATTTGGCGAGCACCGCGAACACGACCAGGAGGGCGAAGACGCCCAAGCCGAGCACGATGAGGGTCAAGAGAGGCATGAATCAGCTCCGGGATCTGGGCGCAGCGGCAGGGCACAGCGGCCCGCCGCGGAGTTCAAGCCTTGTTCGGGGTCGGGGGCGAGTCAAGTTTTTCGGGGTCTGGCGATGTTTCCGGGGCATGTCCTGAGTCGAGGGCGTCGAAATCGAACGCTTCGAGGGCCGCCTCCAACGCCCGGGGGATGGCCGGCGGCTCCGGCCCCGCGGCCACCGTGCCGATTGGGCCGATTGGTGCCGGCGGTCGTGTCGATGATTCCGAATCGACGGCTCGCACCATCAGGGCCGTGCCCTGCACGCCCGCCACCTCCACGGCCACATCGCTCGCGATCGGCCCGCCCTCGCTAACGGCCTCATGGGCGATGCCGTCGATCTCCAGGCTGCCCCACGGCAGCAGTTCACTCGTGGTGATCCCGCGGCGGCCGACGAGGGCCCTGAGGACCGCCCGGCGATCGGCATCGGGCACCACGTCAGCGGGCCCCGGCGGGGGTGGCAGCACGCGGCGGCCGAGCGGCGTCGCCGGAAAGATCCGAAACGCCGCCGCCAGCACCAGGGGCACGGCAAGGCAGGCCGCGGCGAGCACCGTCATCCCGACCATGGGCCCCTGCTCAACGAACGCCAGCACCACGCCCGAGAGCAGGGCCACGACGCTCAGGAAACCGAGCACGCCCCCCGACGGAACGAACACCTCGAGGGCCAGCGTCAAAAGGCCCACCACCAGCAGCGCCGCCACCCACGCCAGCGGCGTCATGCGTCGCCCACCGCGCGGACGATCACGCGGCTGCCGCGGACGTCAACCACCCGCACGGCCACGCCGGGCTCGACGAGCGGGCCTTCGCTGACCACATCGCAGACGCTGCCATCGATCCTGGCCTTGCCGGCCGGGGCCAGCCGCGTGGTCGTGGTGCCGTCGCAGCCGATTAGATCGGCGAGCGCTGCGCGGCCAGTGTCGAAGACGTTTTCCTCACTCGGCGGCTGGAGGAGGACGTTTCGCAGCAGCGGTGTCGAAGGCAGCCAGCGCCGGAGCAGAAACCCCAGGAGCGTGACCCCCGCTGCCGCCCCAATGATTCCCAGCAGCGACCATTGCATCTGGCGAATCTGGTAGTCGTTCACCGGCAGCACGAACGACTGGCTGGCGAGCACGATCGACGCAATCACCAGCAGTCCGCCGCCGAGCCCAAGCACTCCAAACCCGGGCAGCACGAAGATCTCCGCGGCCACGCAGATCACGCCCGCGAGAAAGAGCATCACCTCCAGCCAGCCGGAGGTGCCGTTGAGGTACTGGCTCCAGAAATAGACGATGAATGCCACCATCGAGACGAAGCCGCCGAAGCCGACGCCTGGTGTCTTGAGCTCGATGTAGAGACCGGCGCCGCCGATGAGCAGGAGCAGCCAGGCGAGGCTCGGGCTGGCGAGCGCTTCGAGCAGCTGGTCGGCCCAGCCCGGTTCGGCCACGGCGATCCGCCCCTCCAGCCCGTAGGCCTGGCGAAAACCCTCGGCATCGTCGACGACGTGGGTGGCGAGCCCGAGTTCCTCGCCGCGGCGGCCGTCGACCGCGAACGGCCCGGTGCCTACGACCGGCCCCAGCCGCCAGCTCTCACGATCAGCCCGAGCGGCAAGTTCCGCCTCGCTGAAGAACTCGACGCGGCCCGAGCCCTGTTCTTCCGCGCGATGGACCGTGATCCCGGGAACCACGAGCGCCGCCGGCAGCGACCAGGCGCGGTCGCGGAGCTTCGCCACCCCGCCCCGCCAGGCGGCGACGATCGCCTCGGCCTGGCGGCCGGCAATCGTCGCGGCCCCCTCGCCTCCAAGCGTCGCTCCCGGGTGCATCACGAGTTCGTCGCAGGCGAGGGCCACGAGCGCCGCGTCACCTCGTGCTTCCCGCGGCACGTAGGCCACCGTCTTCACGCTCGTCGGGTCGAGCCCGGAGAGCCAGTTGGCCAGGACAAGGCTCTGCTCGGGGGCGCCGCCGCCGCTCTCGATCCGCAGCCAGATGAAGTTGGAGCCCGCAGCGATCGCCTGCTCGATGCGGGACCGCAGCCGGGCCACAGCCTCGGGCCCGACGGCACCGGTGAGCGACACCACCGCGGGCCGCCAGCCTCCCGCCAGCGCCGGATCGGCCGCCAGGTCGCGCTCGGCCACGCCGAGTCCACGGGCGAGTTCCGCCGGCGATGCGGCGAGAATCCGCACGAACCCGAGTTCGCGGCCGCGGCGGCCATCGATCGCGAGCGGCGTGGGCCGGAGTTCCTCGACCTCCACCACGGCAGCGCGGTTGCGAAGCGCGTCGAGGTCGGACTCCGCGACAAACTGTTCACCCGCATCGGTGGAGGCGCGGACCACGCGCGCCGTCGGGTCGGCGAAGGCCTCGGCCACGGGAGGCGGCACCGTCCTTCTTCCGGCGGCGACGAGCCGATACGCCGTCCGCACGGCTTCGTCGGGCCGGCTGCCGGCGGCCGTGGCAGGGCCGAGCACCGAGTCGGCCGGCATCGCGATTTCGTCGCAGGCCAGGGCCACGAGCACCGCATGGCCGGTGGCCCCCTCGGGCAGCCAGGCGACCGTCTTTACACCCGCGAGCCGCTCGTCGCCAAGAAACCTCGCCAGTTCGAGGGCCCGGCCGAAGTCGCTGCCGCCGGCGGCCTCGTCATCGACCGGGTCGAATCGAAGCACGAGCGTGCCCCGCTGTGGTGCCGCATCCTTGAGTCGGCCGAGCGATCGCAGGACGGCTCCCTCGACCTGCGTATCGCGGGTGCCGGTGATCGGCAGGCGAACGGGGACCACGACCGTGCCCGCGATGACCGCCGGCGCGAGCCCGCAGGCTGCCAGGATGGCCGCGACCACGACACGCCGAACGAGGGCGACACCGAGCCGCATGGAGATTCTCCGGCCGAAGGAACCAGGCCGAATTCTAGATGGCCGCGAGGGGGAGTCAAAATCGCGGACCACACTCCTTTATACTGCCACCCCATGACAACCACCTCCGCCGCCACGCCACTCACCCGCGAACTCATCGAGCTCGTCTCCAGCCGGGCCCTCAAACGGGGCACGTTTCGGCTGGCCTCAGGCCGCGAGGCGAGTTTTTATCTCGACGCCAAGCAGGTAGTGCTCGACGCCCACGGGGCGATGCTCGTGGGCCGGGCGATCCTGGAGCGGCTCGCGGCCGCCGGGCCGCTGCCGCATGCCGTGGGTGGGATGTCGATCGGAGCCGACCCGGTCACCGGGGCGGTGGTCACGATGGCCGGCGTCGCAGGCCTGCCGCTCAAGGGGTTCATGGTCCGCAAGGAGGCCAAGGGGCATGGCCTGCAGAAGTTCGTCGAGGGTCCGGTCGAGCCCGGCCAGCGGGTGGTGATCGTGGAAGACGTGGTCACGACCGGCGGCTCATCGCTGCTTGCGATCGACCGGGCGATCGAGTTCGGCCTGGTGGTGGAG
>JBPCTA010000557.1:0-6138 GCA_051006595.1 Pirellulales bacterium | reverse complement strand
CCCCCTGCGGGGCGGTTTGAACTCTGCCGATGCGACGAATCACCTCGGCGACGAGGGATTGCACGGCAGCGGCATCGAGAGGGGGATTCGTCATGGGTGATCAACCAGGGCGATGGTGCTCCAGCGGGCGGGGGTCGCGTCGCTCTTGAGGATGTCCCGCAGCAGCCGGCCGTCGCTCGTGATCACGACCGTATCGCCGACCGTCGCCGCCACCGTGTCGACGGCGATCTGGGGGTCGCCGTCGGGCGACTGGCGATCGGCCATCAGCGGTTGCACGACGAGCAGCCGTGCCCCCGTGAGCGATCGATGCTTGATCGTCGCGGTCGCGGTGCCGATGATCCGTGCCAGTTGCATGGGGGAGAGCGTGGTGAGTGAGGGCGTGGTGGTGGGGAAAAGTCAGGGACTGAACGATTCAGGACCTCACGAACGGACAGCCGACGCGCTGCCGAGGATCCGGAGATCGTCCACGAGCGTGCACCGTCGCTGCCGGGTGAACGTGAGCGGCGTGGTGACGCCCTCGCCGGTTGGCGTGGCGATCGAGAACGAGAGATAGCCCTCGCCGCCGAGGCCGAGGCCGGCGACGCTCGGGCCGTTCTTCACGAACAGCGTGGTATCGAGCAGCCGGCCCATCCTGGTCATGGCCCGGACATCGTTGGAATGGATGATGGCGGTATGGCGGAAGCCATGCTCGCTCTCGTGGGCCAGGCGAATCGCCTCGTCGACGTCCTTGCAGCGGACGAAGGGCACGAAGGGCATCATCTGTTCGGTGGGTACGAACGGGTTGTCGTTGTCGGTCTCGCCAAACACGAGTTCGAGGCCATCGCGGCCCGCGGCACCGGCCGCCTTGGCGAGCAGCGAGGCATCCTGGCCGAGGAGATCCTTGCAGGGCACCCAGTGGCGATGCGTGCCCTCGCCGGCCATGACGATGGCCCGCTTCGTTAGGGCATCGACCTGCTGGCCGGTGAGTCGCAGGCCGCCCGCCCGCTCCATCGCCGCCATCATTCGGTCAAACACGCTCGCGACCACGAACACCTGCTTCTCGCCGATGCAGAGCAGGTTATTGTCATAGGCCGCGCCGGCGATGATCGAGCGGGCGGCGTTGTCGAGGTCGGCTGTTTCATCGACGACCACCGGCGGATTGCCGGGGCCGGCCACGATGGCCCGCTTGCTCGACTGGAGCGCCGCCTTCGCGACCGCCGGGCCTCCGGTCACGCAGATCAACTTCACGCCGCGGTGGTTGAAGAGCGCACCTGCCGACTCGAGCGAGGGCTCGGCGACGAGCGAGATCAGATTGTCGATGCCGAGGTCGCGATGGATCGCCGCGTTGAAGCGGCGGACGCCCTCGGCCGCGACCTTTCGACCGCTCGGATGCGGGTTGACCACCACGGTGTTGCCGCCGGCGATCATGTTGATCGCGTTGCAGGCGATCGTGGGGAGCGAGTGGGTGACGGGGGTGATCGCGCCGATGACGCCGAACGGGGCATGCTCGATGACGGCCAGGCCGTGGTCGCCGCTAAACACCTCGCTCTGCATGAACTCCACGCCAGGCACCTTCTCGCCGAGCACCTTGAGCTTGCCGATCTTGTGGTCGAGCCGGCCGATCTTTGTTTCCGCAAACTCCATGCGGCCGAGTTCCTCGGCGTCGTTGATCGCGATCCGCCGCACGTGGGCGATCGCTCGGCGGCGGCCTTCGACGCCGAGCTGCTCGAGCTGCTGGAAGGCCTCCGTCGCGGCGAGGACGGCCTCGTCGACGCCGCCGAACACGCCGTTGGCGCCGGTGAACGAGCTGTTCGTGCCTGCGGTGACTGTCGCGGATGGCTGCGCCGCCGTTGATCCGGCGCGGCTCAGCTCCTGGAGCACTTGGCGGACGATGGTGGCGATGTCGGGGGCTGAAGCAGTGCTCATGCGTGTGGTTCCATTACGTTCGACTGAAGACTTCGGTGCCCTCGACGCGGACGGTGTCGATCAGGCCGATCACCACCGCGTCGATGGGAAGCGATTTGGTTTCGGGAGTCAGGCGGGCGCTCGAGCCCTGCGTGACGAGGACGAGCTGCCCCTCGCCGGCGCCGAGCGTATCGACGGCGATGAAGGTGCGGCCCGTCGAGACGAGCTTCGACCGCGTCTTCTCGTCGAGACGGTAGGGCTCGACGACGAGCAGCCGGTGGCCGGTCATCGACTCCGTCTTCTGCGTGGCCACGACGAACCCAGTCACGAGGGCGACGTACATCAGGCACCTTTCCCTTACGGAGATCGACCTTGTTCCGCCAGCAGGTCACGCGCCTGCCGGGCGACGATCAGTTCTTCATTCGTGGGAATCACCCATACGGCGACCCGTGACGTGGCGGAGTGGATCGACCGCTCGGATGAAGTTGCGGCTTCGTTCTTCGCGGAGTAGATCACGATCCCCAGATCCTCGAGGCCCGCGAGCACGGCAGCCCGCGTGAGCGGCGAGTTTTCACCGATGCCCCCTGCGAAGCCGATCGCATCGAGACCGCCGAGTTCCACGAGGCCAGCGCCGAGCCAGTGCCGGACTGACGCCACGTAGACCTCGATCGCCGTCCGAGCCCGCGTGCTGCCCGCCGCGACTGCGTTTTCGAGATCCCGCATGTCGCCCGACGTTCCCGACATGCCGGCGAGGCCTGCCTTGCCCGAGAGCTCGTCGAGCAAGTCCTCAAAATCGCGGCCCGTCTGCTTCGCCACATGGAGGAGCGCGAAGGGATCGAAGTCGCCGGCCCGGTTGTTCTGAGGCAGCCCCGACTGTGGGCTCATCCCCATCGATGTGCCCACGCTCTTGCCGTCTCGGATCCAGCAGACGCTGCTCGAGCCGCCGAGGTGGCAGGAGATCGCCCGCTGGGGCTTTCCTGTCGAAGGCACGAGCACTCCGAGCCGCTCCGCCACGAAGCGATGGCTCGCCCCATGGAAGCCCCACCGCCGCACGAGGTGCTTCTCGACCCAGTCGGTGGGCACCGCGTAGAGGGCGTTTCTGTCAGGGATGGTGGCATGAAACCCCGTCTCGAAGGCAGCGACCAACGGCACTCCGGGCATCCGCTCCCCGAGCAGTCGCATCGCTCGCACGTAGGGCGGGTTGTGCGCCGGGGCCACGGCGGCCATCTCCTCCATGGCGGCGAGAACATCAGGATCCACTCGCACGACGCCGCTCACGCGACCGCCGTGCACGGCCTTGAAGCCCACCGCCGCCACCTCGTCCACGCTCTTCAGCGGTCCGCCCTCCGCCGTCAGTTGCTCGAGCGCCGCCTGCAGGGCGACGGCGTGGTCGGGCACCGGCATGACCGTCTCGATCGACCGGCCGCCGAGACTCGCGAAGACCCGGCTTTCGGCGGCCCCGATCCGCTCCACGCCGCCGCGGGCAAGCTCTCGCTCCGCACCGGCATCGCCTGCCCTGTCGGGCAGGTCAAAGAGCCGGTACTTGAAGCTGGTCGAGCCGAGGTTGGCGACGAGGAGTTTCATGGGGGATTTTCGTCAATACCACGCCGGCACGAGCCACGATGGGCCGTGCCGGCATGACATCAGCTGAAGAACGATGCCACGAGGGTGTCGGCGGGCCGCGGGATCACGTGGCTGGCGATCAGCTCGCCGGCCTGCTGGGCCGCATTGGCACCGGCCTCGACGGCCGCCAGCACGCTGCCCACGTCACCCTGCACGACCGTCGCCACGTAGGCGTTGCCGATGCTCACCCGCTTGAGAATCTTCACATTGGCCGCCTTGGCCATCGCGTCGGTGGCCTCGATCAGGCCCACGAGTCCCTTGGTTTCTAAGAGTCCAATCGCCGTGTTCATCTGATGTCCTTGTGAAAGAAAGAAAACGCTGAAAGAAATCACACTGATCAACGAAGGAAAGAAAGTCGGTCTCGATCCGGAATCCCGATCAGCCGCCCACGGGCAGCACGACCTGCAGATCCTCGTGCGGACGCGCGATCACCTGCACGCTCACGACCTCGCCGATCCGGCCGCCGGCCGCCGCACCCGCGTCGGTCGCCGCCTTGACCGCGGCCACGTCGCCCGACACGAATGCCGTGACGAGTCCGCTGCCAATCTTGTCCCAACCCATGAAAGTCACGTTCGCCGCCTTCATCATCGCGTCAACCGCTTCAACGAGCGTGACGAACCCCTTCACCTCGATCATGCCGAGGGCTTCGACGTTCTTGGCCATCTGTTGCACCGCTCCTGTCTCGAACAACCAACCAGCCTTGGCGGGGTCGCCCCCGCCGACCGCACCGGCACGCGCCGGCTGAACGGTCTTGTCTTGTCGTGTCACGGTCTGCCGCGGCCTGGACGGCCTCGCCCGCGCGGCCCGCTTCTTCGTCATGTCTGCCTCACGAGCTCCACGCCCTGGGCGTGGTCGAGATCGGCCGCATTGCCCTCGTCGGTGTCGATGTGCACCTCGAGTTTGCTCGTGGCATCGGCCCGCACGAGCAGATCGCGGAAGACCGTGCCGCAAGAACCCTTGATCGCCAGGCTCATGCGGTCGCCATCCTTGACGCCGAAGTGCTCGGCATCGGCGAAGTTCATGTGCACGTGCCGTTCCGCCCGGATCACGCCCTCGCCGAGTTCGATCGCGCCGGCAGGGCCCACGAGGACGCAGCCCGGGGTGCCCGCGATCCTGCCGCTGGCCCGCACGGGCAGGTCGATGCCGAGGGAGATGCCGTCGGTGAAGGCCAGCTCCACCTGGGAGGCCTTGCGGGTGGGCCCGAGCACGCGGACGGTCGGAAGCATTTTTCGCTTGGGTCCGACGAGCATCACGGTCTCCTCGGCGGCATAGAAGCCGTCCTGATAGAGGCCCTTCATCGGGGTCAGCCTGCGGCCAGGACCAAAGAGTTTTTCGACGTGCTCGTCGGTGAGATGGCAGTGCCTGGCCGAGATGCTCACCACGAGCTTCGGCGCGGCCTGCCGCGAGACTGAGGCGGCCTGTGATGGAGGAATGCCGGCGGATGCGAGCACGATGTCGCGCACGATCCGTTCGACGGAGTGACGATCGAGCCCGGTCGCGGGAAAGGCGGAGATGGCGGCGGGGGTGCTCATGCCTGGACTCGTCGTTTCTGCAAAAGGTCCGCCTGCTCGGGATCGGCCTCGCTGGCGGAGACCTCGGCGACGAGCAGGTTTGATCCTGCCGCCGTGATCTTGGCCCGCCACTCGGCGGACAGGCCTTCGTCCGACACATAGACATCGATGGCATCGAGCCCGGAGACCAGCGTGAGGCTCTTTTGGCCAAACTTGGAACTGTCGGCGACGACGATCACGCGGCCGGCAGCCTTGAGCATGGCCTGTTCGGTCTCGGCGAGGAGCAGGTGGGCATTGAACAGCCCTTCGTCCGCGATGCCGGCCGCCGACAGCACCGTGGTGGTCACGTGCAGCCGGCCGAGCAGCTCGTTGGCATAGGGGCCGAGGCACACGCCCGTGCGGGGCGAGACGTAGCCGCCGAGGAGCACGAGATCGGTGCGTGATTCCGACGCGAACAGATTGGCCACCGGCAGGCTGTTGGTGACGACCTGAAGCGGTCGGCCCACGAGGAGCCTGGCGACTTCGTAGGTCGTGGTGCCGCCGTCGAGGAGCACGGTCTCCGCGTCGGCGATGATCGTCGCGGCCTTGGCGGCGATGGCCCGCTTGGCCGCCCAATGGGCCGGCTGCCGTTCGTCAAACTCCGCAAGCCGGGGCATTCCGCCGGCGTAGAGCACGCCGCCGTGGGTCCGTTTTGCCGAGCCCTGATCCTCGAGGGCGTCGAGATCCCGCCGGATCGTCGATTCCGACACCCCCAGCTCCCGCACCAGTTCCTCGAGCCCCGCAAATCCGCGGATGCGGATGAGGTCGAGCAGGCGACTGCGGCGTTCGTGATTCTGCACGGATTCAGTCCCGAAGGTGCTCAAGATTGTGATTGAACGCGCAAAAATAGCAAGCCTTCATTCAAGAAATGAAAGAAAGACTGCATAAAAAAGATGGAAACACGCCGCTTTCGGTTTGTCTTATGGTTTCGGAGGCGTTTCGCGGGGGCAGTAATTGAGACGCGGGCGGAGTCTGCCAGGTTCAGGAAAGCCGCCATCGATTGATGGTGCTGGCATCGTGCGGCACGAAGCAGGCACACTCACGTGAAACCCATCCCGCATGCCGGGACGACTGCCAGTGC
>JBPCTA010000556.1:0-6281 GCA_051006595.1 Pirellulales bacterium | reverse complement strand
AACGCTCGCACCGTGCCGTGCGGCTTCTCCTGGTGGAAGAATTGATAGAAGGTGAGTGTGTCTTGCACCTCGGCCGGCGCCAGGCCGAGCACCGCCGCGATCTCGGCCACGGCCTGGAGCGGCACATGTCGCAGCTCGGCGTTGACGATGTGCAGCGCCGGGAGCGTGAGCGCGCGGCGGTTGGGATATCGGGGGGCGAGCGCCTCGATCTGGGCCACCATCTCGTCGGTGAGCACGCGTCTGGGAGCGATCATCGGTCGAGCTCCGCGGCGATGATGTTGAGGCTGCCGAGCACGGCCACCACGTCGGAGAGGGTGTGGCCGCGGATCAGGTGGGGGAACATGGCGAAGTGGAGCACCGACGGCGGTCGGCAGCGGGCCCGATAGGCGGTCTCGCTGCCGTCGCCCACGATGTAGAAGCCGAGTTCGCCGTTGGGAGCCTCGGTCGCGGCGTACGTTTCCTCGTGCGGCACCTCGAAGCCCCGGTTGCTCATCGAGAGCTCGAAGTGCGAGATCGTGCCCTCGATCGTGGAATAGACCTGCTGCTTGGTGGGCAGCGCGGTTCGCTGGTCGATGCCCACGTTGACGGGGCCCGCGGGCAGGTTCTCGAGTGCCTGGGCCACGATCTTGAGGCTCTCCCGCATCTCCTGCATCCGGATGAGATACCGGGCGTAGCAGTCGCCCGCGCTGGCGCAGCAGATCTGGAAGTCGAGGTCGCCGTAGGCGAGGTAGGGCTCGTCCTTGCGGAGGTCGCGGGTCACGCCGCTGCCGCGGGCGACAGGCCCCGTGGCGCCGCGATTGATCGCCTCCTCCTTCGTGAGCACGCCCACGCCCTTCGTGCGGTCCACGAAGATGCGGTTGCGGGTGAGGAGCCGCTCCATGTCGTCGAGCGTTTTGGGGAATGTCTTGAGGAAGCTGCGGATCTTCTCGATCACCAGCGGCGTGAAGTCATGCGACACACCGCCGACGCGGGTGTAGGAGTTGGTGAACCGCGCCCCGCAGAGCGTCTCAAAGATGTCGTAGATCACCTCTCGCTGATAGAAGGCGTAGAGGAAGACGGTGAACGCCCCCGTGTCGAGCCCGACGGCGCCGTTGCTGAGCAGGTGATCGCTGATCCGGGCCAGTTCGGCGATGATCGTGCGGACGTAGGCGCACCGCGGCGTGAGCTCGATGCCCAGAAGCGTCTCGACCGCGTGATGCCAGGCTACGTTGTTGGCCATCGGCGAGATGTAGTTCATCCGATCGGTCACCGTCACATACTGATTGAACGTGAGGTGCTCGCCGATCTTCTCGAACCCGGAATGCAGATAGCCCATCTCGGGCATCGCATCGACCACCCGCTCGCCGTCGAGCTTGAGCACGATCCGGAGGGTGGTGTGGGTGGCGGGATGCTGCGGACCGAAGTTGAGCGTCCAGAGGTAGTCCTCGGAGCGTGGAGCAGCCTCCGGGCCGGAGGTGCCGAACTCAGCCGTGGCGATGGACATGGGCGTGCTCAGCTGTGGTCGCGGGTGAGGACGGGGAAGTTGTGCCGCTCGCCACGACCCTGAAGCGGGTAATCCTTGCGAAGCGGATGGGCCGTGAACTCCTCGGGCATCACGAGCCGGCGGAGATCGGGATGGCCCGTGAAGCGGATGCCGAACAGGTCCCAGACCTCCCGTTCCAGCCAGTTGGCGGCCTCCCAGAGTGGCACCACGCTCTTCACGGTCGGGTCGGGATCATCGACGAACACGCGGATCGTGAGCCGCTGGTTGGTGGCCGTCGAGGCGAGCAGGTAGACGAGGCCATAGCGGTGCTTCGCGGCCTTGTACTCGAGATAGTCGACGCAGGTCACGTCGACGAGCAGGTCGAAGCCCTGCTCCTTGAGCCAGGCAAGCGCGTCGAACGCGAGCGATTCAGGCACGACTACCCGCGTCTGGCCGCGGGAGACCGACGTCTCGAGGCTGCCGACGCGGGCCGTCAGGGCGGCGAGCACGTCATCGACGGAAGGGGGCGTGAAGGACATGGATGGAGGGTGAAGGTCGCGGTGGTGGTGGTGGTGCGAGGGCTCGGTCTGAGGGCTAGGTGTGCCGGCCGACGAGGGCGTCGGCCGCCGCGGTCAGTTCCCGCTGCAGCATTGGATTTCGTGAAGCATCGATCGACAGCGGGCTGGCGATCTCGACGAGCGCCCGCTTGCGGAGCTGGCGACCCGCCGTGTCGAACTCGCGGCCGGTGATCGTGCCCTCCCGCTGAATCTTGTCCTGCAGATCGATGATCGCCTGGATGAGCTGCTCGGGCCGCGGCGGGCAGCCGGGAACGTACATGTCGACGGGGATGAAGCGGTCGATGCCCTGAACGACGGCGTAGGTGTCGAACACCCCTCCCGTGCTCGCGCAGGCACCCATCGAAATGCACCACTTGGGCTCGTGCATCTGCTGCCAGATGCGCTGCAGAACAGGCAGCATTTTCATCACCACCCGGCCGGCCACGATCATCAGGTCGCACTGCCGCGGGCTGAAGCGAAACACCTCGGCACCGAAGCGGGCGAGATCATGCTTGCTGGCACCGGTGGCCATGAGCTCGATACCGCAGCAGGCCGTGGCGAACGGCATCGGCCAGAGGCTGTTCTTGCGGCACCAGTTGGCCAGCGAGTCGAGCCGGCCGATGACGACGTTTTCAGGGAGTTCGAGCCTGTCGGACGAAACCGAATGCACTACCGCCATCGGAAGACCCCCTTTCTCCAGTCGTAGGCGAAGCCCACGACCACCATCGCGATGAAGGCCATCGCGGCACCGAAGACGAGGCCCCGCGACGAGACAAGGCCCCCCTGAACGGCCGCATCGACACCGGCCGCCGACCGGCTGGCGACGGCCCACGGATAAAGGAAGAGCAGTTCGACGTCAAACACGAGAAACGTGATCGCCACCAGGTGAAATCGCACGTCGAACCGCCGCCGGGTGTCGTGAACGGGGTCCATGCCGCTCTCGTACGGCATCTCCTTGACGGCCCCGGACCGCCGCGGGCCGATCAGGTTGGCCGCCACGAGCAGCCCGACCGAGACGGCCGCCGCGATCGCGACGAAGAGCAGCACCGGGAGGATCGCGTCCATCGAGACCTCAGGGAAGGGCGTACGGGGGCGGAGAGCCGGGCCGATACGTGGTTTTCGGCCGCGGGAACCGACTTCGTGAAATTCATCACAAAGTCGGCCCGCAAAAAAACCGGAGGATCGTCGATCCGCCGGCCTGTCCGAAACCCGCATCTTTATACAGGGGCGGTTTGCAGCCGACGAGTCTGGCTGTTTCGGCCCGGCATCCCGAAGGGGCATCGCCGCATTTTTCAGCCGCAGCGGGCCAGATGCCCGCGGATCAGGCTGAGATCGAACCGGGTCGATCGGCCGAGTCCAGCCATCACCTGGGACAGATCGAGGCCGTAGTGATTGACCCGAAACAGGCCGATTTTCACGAACGGCACGCCCGCCTCGAGCAGCCGCCACCAGACGAGTTCGCTCGGGTTGTGGGGGGTGCGGCGGCTCTTGCGCACCAGCCGCCAGGAGCGTCGTGGGGAAAAGAGCGACAGGTGGGGGAGCACCTCGCGGAGGCCGACACGGCCCGCCGCCGGCGCGTCATACAGTCCGGCCACGCGAAATCCCGCCTCGGCGGCCCGCTGGGAGAGGCCGATCTCGTAGCGGTCGACGATCTCACGCTTGGAGCCCAGTGGCTCCACTCCCGACCAGAAGGAGTCGTAGCAGTCCGACTCGAAAAATCGGCGACGCTTGCCGAAGATCCCGGATTGGAGATGTCGGATGCGGGGTGCCTCGCGGCTGGTGGACTGGTCCGAAACGACCATGCCCCAGAGGTCGGCCGCCGCCGTACGCGGATGACTGAAGGCCGGAGCCAGATCGAAGAGCGGGCCGTAGACGCTGTCGTTGACGCAGACGATCTCGTCGAAGTCGCTGCGTTGCAGGGTGGCGAGGCCGTCCCGCCAGGCGCAGAAGTCGTAGCCGACGTTGGTCCGTGGGAGATAGGCGTCGATCAGCGGGGCGATCGCCGCAGGCAGGCGACCGCCGCCGTTGGACACCAGCACCAGCCGGTCGGCGAATCGGCGGTAGGCGGAGAGGGCGTGGATCACGTGCGGATCGAAGCCGCCGTGCGGATCAAAGTGGGCCAGCACGATCGCCCGCCGCGGCCCGGTCGCGATCGGGAGCAGGTGTTCGTCGTCCATGGCGGCTGCAATCCCGGCGAGGTCAGGCGGCCCGGCGCCGCGCGGCCTCGCTGCCCAGTCGAGCCTGCAGCATGGCGAGTCGGCGGGCGGTCGAGCCCTCGAGCTGCTCTCCGGCCGCCAGACCGAGCAGGTCGGGAATCGCGTTGATCGTGCAGGCGGCGGCGTTCGTGGCACCCGCTGCCAGTTGCCGTTCGGCAGTTCGAATCGCGGAAGCGGTGTGCCAGCGCACGCTGGCGGCGACGCCCCGATCGCGGAGCGTTGCGGGGAGCGTTGCCGAGTTGATTCGGATGGCCTTGGTCATGTCAGGCCAGACGGCTCCGGTGGCGAAGAGCCGGGTCGTTTCGTTGGCGACATGCCGGCGATAGATCGCGAGCGTCCGCGGTTCATGCCAGACGCGATACTGCGCGGCGATCCGCACCCACATTTCCCAGTCAAGGGCATGGCAGAGGTCCGGACGATAGCCCCCCACGCGTTCGTAGGTGCTCCGGGCCACGACCGCGGCAGGCGTCTGAATTCGCTGCCGCTCCGAGATCGTGGGCAGCCAGTTCTCGAGCACGCCTGGCAGCCACCGGAGCCGTGACGTGCGCTTCATGGTGCGGCCCAGATCGTCGATGATCCTGCTTCGACAGAAGGCCATGCCAATGTCGGGCGACGAGGCGAATCCGTGCTCGATCCTCGCATAGAAGCCGGGCAGCACACAGTCGTCCTGGTGCAACAGGTGAATGAGGTGGCCGCGGGCCAGCGCGATGGCCCGGTTCCAGTTGCCACTCAGTCCGAGTCGACAGTCGTTGGAGATGACATCGATCCGACCGATCCGATCGATCGACCGCACGAGTCGGGTGACGAGTCCAGGGGTCGATGCATCATCCACGATGGCGATCTGCATGGCCTCTCGGGGCAACGCCTGGCTGAGCACCGAATCGAGCGCATGGCAAAGCTTCTCATCGGGCTCGCACGCGGGCACCATCACGGAAAACCGCGGCCGCCACCCAGAGCCCCCTAAAGGAGCTATTCGTGGTGGAGCCACCGCGGTTGTTGGAGAGTGGGGATTCATGGTGCGGCGGCGAAGGAAACGCAGTGACCCGACGCTCCCGCCCTCGGGACAGGGAGTCGCGGTTTGGGGCCGCGGAGAAGTACCATCCCAGTGGGGGCGATAACAGACCGGACTCGCAGCCTAAGGAACGAATCCGAAAGCGGCCCCGTCGCGAAGCCGCCCACGCTCGACATCTGCCCCAGACTGCCCATGCTTCGACTGCCGAATCCTGGACGGCATCATCGCAGTTCAAAAGGCGCCGACGTTGAAGCTGGCGTAGGCCCCGAACGGACCAACGCCAACAGTCATTCCAGAACTGTGGGTATCGGAAAACGGCGGCTTCCCGCCCCCTTGGCTCCGGTAGGGCGAATACGACACCCCGCCGCCGCCAGACTGCATCCTGGCCGCGGCCGCGTTCGAAGCTGCCGCCGTCGCCTGCCGGGCCGCTTGGGCCCGATCGACAAGCTGCTGCCGGCTGCTGTCGAAGGCCGACTGCTGCTGCTGGAGCGAGGATCGCTTCTGCTCGATCTTGTCGATTTCCTGCTGGAGCTGGGCGGCCGACATCGTGACGACGTCGGGAACATCCTTGAGCACCTCGGCCCGCTTCTGATCCGACATAACCGAGAGATATTGCCCGACCCACTGCCGCGCGTCTTTCGCCTCGGGCGTCTCGAGGATCTTGAACTTGGCGTCGAGATCCTCAAGCAGGTATTCCAGTTCGTAGGAAGACATTCCCGACACCCGGCGGTTGAAGTCGGCCTTGATGTTTCGCACGTCCTGCGGGGTATAGATCTTCTGCGACGAGAGCCACTCGCCGAGTTCGAAGATCGCCCGCCGCCACCGCTGGCTGTTCATGATGTCGGCCTTGCGGGCGAGATCACCATCGTCGGCTGCCGCCGGCGTGGCATCTCTTGCCGGGGCCGCTGCCGCGGCAGCGGCGGCCGGCGGAGATTGCTGCCCACGAGCCGTCGGCGGGATGGCTGTCAAAATCACGGCGAGCACCGCGGTCAGGATGCAGGCCGTTCGAGCAAGGCCGAACCGGCGCATCGGGC
>JBPCTA010000555.1:0-2831 GCA_051006595.1 Pirellulales bacterium | reverse complement strand
CGTCGTCCTGGGCTGACGGCGGATGGCGTTGTTCTCTACGCGGAAGAATCCAATCATGACAACCAGATCCCGTCCGACCGACTCCGATCTCCAGCAGCGGCCTCACCATCGCTGGCTGCAATGGGCCGGGTGCGGTGGCCTGGTCGTGGCGGTCACCGTGATTCTCGGCAGCCGCGACCTCGCCGCCGAGCGGGCTGCTCGCCCCATAACCGACCCCGGCTCCCTGTGGATTTCCGAAACATCGCTCGACGATGCACGACGGCTCATGATCGTGGTGGATCCCTCCAGCCGGCATGCCGCCGTCTATCACCTCGATGCCGCCACGGGCACGCTTGTTCTCCGGAGCACACGGGACCTCACCTGGGACCTGATGGTGGACGACTTCAACGCCCAAGAACCACGACCGTCAGCGCTTCGACGGATGCTGCAGACCGGCCCCAGCCCGAGCCCCGAGGCCATTCAGCCCGGTGTTTCGCCCGCCAGATGACCGCCCGCCGTGAGCGGGCGGCACGACGGCCGACTTGACGGGGCAGGGTCTGCCGGCCTTGCCGGCTGCACCGCCCATGGCGGTTGGGGATAGAATACGGAGAGGATTTCGTCGAAGACCAGAGAGATCGTCGAGTCTGGGGGCATCCCACCGGGGTGCGAGGCAGCCATGGCTGGAAAGTTTTTGTCGCTCGAGGAAGCCGCCCGGCATCTGGGCGTGACGATCGAAGAGATCAACCGGCTCGTCGATCGCAAAAAGCTGTTTCCCATGCGGGACGGGCCCACGGTGAAGTTCAAACTCGACGAGCTTGACCGTGTCGCAGCCGATGCGGATGACGAGCCCGCCGCGTCGAGCGACCTGTCGCTCGACCTCGGCCTTTCGTCGCCTGCCCTCGGCGGTCCGGCAGGCGGCGCAGGCATCACGCTCGGCGACGACGATATCGTGCTCGGTGATGCGATCGAGGAGTCGGAGTCGATCTTCGGCTCGGGCATTGCCGGCGGCGAGATGCCGTCGCGGACCATCGTGCGGGGCAATGGCGATGCCCACGGTGGCGATGCCGCCGTGGGAGGCGAGGACCTCGTGATCGGAGATGCCGGCAGCGCGCTTGCCAGTTCGGACCTCGACTTCGATTCGCTCGTAGCCTCCTCCTCGCCGTCGCTGGCAGCCGGCTCCGCCGGCAAGGGCATCTCCCCCGGGGTTGGCGACTCCCATGTGGCCGCCGATGGGTCGGGGACGCTCGAAATCGATCTGTCGAACTTGGGCTCCGGCTCCCTGGCCGTTGGCTCGGTCGCCGGCCTCTCGGGCCCAAGCCCGGGAGCAGCCCTCTCGGGAGCGCTCGACAGCGGGCTCTCGCTGGAAGGATCTGACCTGCGGGCATCGGGCATCGACCTGGGCGGCTCGGCCATCGGAGGCGGGCTGGGGTCCGCGATCGGGTCCGCGGTCGGCTCCGGCATCGGCTCGGGGGTGGATGCCATCGGAGGCGCGCTCGGCGGCGATGCCTTCGACCTCGGAGATGCCGCGACCGACGACGACAGCGCCTCTGTCGTCATCTCCACCGAGGACGGGGGCGACTCGAGTTTCTTCGGCACGGTGACCGACGATTCCAGTTCCATTTCGATCGGTGACTCCACCGGCATGTCCAGCCCGCTGGGAGGGGGCGACGAGTTTCTGGAACGGGCCGGGGGCCCCCCATTCAGCGTTCCACAAATCGTGGGACTGGTCTGCTGCACGCTGTTTCTCCTGACGTGCAGTCTGGTGATGGTCGATCTGGTGTGGTCCATCCAGTCCCCGTCCGGCGTGCCGATCTCCAGTCCGCTTCTCAAGGCGCTGACCGACACATTCGCCTGGCGGTAGCGATCAGGCGACTCTGGGTGTTGCCTGCGGACGGAAACCGGTTCCCTGCTAGAATTCCAAGTTCCCGGCAGGCAGCGACGCCGTCGGGATTCCCGCCGGAGTTCGTCCGCCCGTGCCACCAGGATCGTTCGTCATCAGGAAGCATCGCATCGTTTGGCGTGAGCATGCCCGTGCTTCGTCGCACTGGCCGTTCATGGTCGTCGCGACATGCCTTTTGGTGCTCGTTGCCGCTGGATGCGGTCGCGATGCGGACATCCGTCTCGGTGACATCCGCACCTACACGATCCCGAAGGATGCCGAGCCCGCCCCGCTCCCGTCGGCCGCTCCTGAGGCCCGGCCAGCGGATGGCCCACGGGTGCAGTATGAGGTGCCCGAGGGCTGGACCGATGGCGGCGGCAGCGGCATGCGGCTGGCCACGCTGCTGATCGGCGATCCTGCCGACAAGCGAGAGGTCACGATCATTCCGGCGTCAGGCACGCTCGCGAGCAATGTCGAGCGGTGGCTGGGGCAACTCGACCCAGAATCCACTGCCGATGCGCGGCGAAAGGCTGCGGCCGCGGCGATCGAGGCAGGCGAACCGGTCGATGTCGCGGGCCGGTCGGCCACGGTCGTGTTGCTCCGCACTTCGGTGGTCGGCAATGGTGCCGACGATGCGGCGAATGGGAGCGAGGCCATTCTCGGAGCCATGATTCCGGTCGATGATTCTTCTGCGCTGTTCGTTAAGTTTAAGGGTGACGCGGCCGTCGCCATCCGCGAACGTGAGCGATTCATCCGCTTCGTGTCGTCGATTCTTCTCGATCGATGACGCCCCTCCCCGAGCCCGCCACGACAGGATCCGCCATGCCTTCCGGAAGCCTTCCCGTGCCGCCGCCGCTCACGCACGACCTTGCCGGAGGCCCGGGCTCGCCGGCCGCCGCCGCGTGGCAACTACTCCGCGCTGACGGATCCCTGAAGATCACCGTCTTGATGTTTCTTGCGGCCACGTTTCTGC
>JBPCTA010000554.1:0-2638 GCA_051006595.1 Pirellulales bacterium | reverse complement strand
GCTCGCGGGCGCGTCAGCGCTCCTGCTCCTGACCGACACCGCCTCAGCCCGCCGTTCGCTCCCAGCGGTGGCGGTGCTGCAGCAGGTCAGCACACCGTTGCTCGACGACGCCGTCCGCGGCATGCTCGACGGACTGGCCGAGAGGGGATATGTCGAGGGCCGCACCGTCACAGTCCGTCGATACAACGCCGAAGGTGATCTCGCCCAGGCCAATGCCATAGCGAGGGAGATCGTCGGCGGCCCCTTCGACATCGCCCTCACGTCCAGCACTCCCTCGCTGCAGGCCGTGGCGAATGCGAACGAGCGGGGCAGGATCATGCACGTGTTCGCGGCCGTGGCCGATCCGTTTACTGCTGGCGTCGGTCTCGATCGAGCCAATCCCCTCGTGCATCCGCGTCACCTCGTGGGCTTTGGCAGTCTGGCCCCGGTCGAGGCCACGTTTCGAATCCTGCTGGCCATCAACCCCGCCGTCGCCAAGGTTGGCGTGGCCCACAACCCGGCGGAAAGCAACTCCCGGCGATTCATGGAGCTCGCCCGAGCTACCTGCAAGGCTCGCTCGATCGAACTCCTCGAGGCGGCGGTGGAGAACTCCTCGGGCGTGGTCGAGGCGATTCAGGCCACGATTTCACGCGGCGCCGACGTGATCTTCATCCCCGGAGACACCACGATCGCGAGCGTCGCCGATTCCGTCGTGACCACGGCTGCCAAAGCCGGGCTTCCCGTGTTCTCGGTGATCCCGGCAAAACCCGACCGGGGCACGCTCTTCGACGTGGGCTTCGACTTCCACGAGGTTGGGGTCCTGGCCGGCCGCGTGGCCGGTGATCTCCTCGGGGGTGCCGATCCAACGACGATTCCCATCGGCCAGACGGCGATGCTGATTCCGCCCCGGCTGACCATCAATCTGCAGGCGGCTGGCTATGACCGGCAGCGCTGGCATGTCCCCGAGGCGATCCTCGCGCAGGCGACGGTCGTGATCGGCCCTGACGGCCGACGTGACCAGCCCGATGCCGTGCTCGAGGGCCCCTTCGACGAGCCCCACGATCCGAGCCTCGCCAAGTAGTCGCTTGGCCGCCATCGGACTGTCGGCAGGCACGGCCTGTCGGCTGTTCAGCGTGCTGCGAACGATTTCCGTCGCTGGCGAAGCCTTCCGGATGCGGCCGCACAGCCGGCCACGAGCAGTCCGCCCCACATTGCCGGCTCGGGCACGGCCGCCACGGCGCCGGCCGCTCCCGCCGAGACGTTGTAGACGCCCGTGTTGTAGAGACCGGTATTGATGAAGGCGGCAGCATCGAGCACGTCCACGATGCCGTCGTAGTTGAAATCGCCCTGGGCCCACGTGGCTGGAGCCCCGGTATTGAACTTTCCTGCGGTCAGCATGGTGGCTGCGTCGAGAACGTTGATCTGCCAGTCGAGGTTCGTATCGCCAGGAGCTGCGTAGGCGAACGACAGCGAGCCGTTGCCCCTGTCGAGCCAGCCGACTGCGCGTGGGATACTCAGGGCCACGTTGGCCGCCGCGGTGCTCGATGTGATGCCGCTCGTGCCGGTCCACAAGCCATTATTCCGGCCCGCGATGATCTGGTTGACGAGATCCGTGGCCGAGAGGCCGCTGGCCACGGTCACGAAGCCGCTGGTGACGTCGACGAGGCCGTTGCCAGAGAGATTGAGTCCACCGACCGTGGTCGTGAGGCCCGGGGCCACCTGGGCCGTGCCTCCGGCCACCACGGCCAGCGTGCTGGCACCGAGTGCCGAGCCGTTTGCCAGTCGCAACGCGCCTCCCTGCACCGTCGTGGAACCAGTGAGCGTGTTGGCCTGGTCAAGCACGAGCGTGCCCGCGCCGGTCTTCACCACGGGTGTCGCTCCCGAGAGCAGGGGATACCCCGCAGCGGTCTGGGTCTGCGTGCCGCTGGGGACGTTGATGGTGACGACCGACGGCGAGCCGGCGGTGAACACGAGATTCAGGTCGTTGCCGCTCTGCGCGATCGAGAATGTGCCGCTGCCGTAGGCGTTGGCGAAACCGCCGGTGCCATTCGTCGCCGAGGTAGTGATCACAAACTTGTTGGAAGCGAAGCCGGTGATGCCGCCGGTCGCCGACGCGATCGTCCAGGTGGCGCTCTGGGCGGGGTTGAAGTTCGCCGCCGAGCCGGAAACGTCGGGAGCGATTGAGGCGAGCGTCCAGAGATTGATGCGGAAGGGATCAACTGCGGTGGAGGCTATCGCGATGGTGCCCCCGGCCGTCACCAGATCCCACGCCGACGCGCTGCCGGCGGTTCCCGTGCCCGACAGCATCTGCCAGTTGTAGTTGCCGCCGGAGTTCCAGGTGAGATTCCCGGCGAACGCGAGCGTGCCGGGACTCGCCCCGGGCGAGAGGGTGGCACCGGACTGAATGATCGTGCCACCGCCGACGGTGCCGGTGCCAGCCAGGGTCGCTCCGGACGCGATCGTGACATCCCCCTTGGCCAGCGACGAATCACCGTCCACGCGGAGCGTTCCGGCCTGCACGGCCGTGGCACCGAGGTAGGAGTTGGATCCGGCAAGGGCCAGCATCCCGCTGCCGATCTTGGTGAGTCCGCCACCGCCGCCGTCGGTGATGGCCGAGAGGATCGAGACCGACTGGCCGTTCGAGTCGATCACCGCGCCG
>JBPCTA010000553.1:0-11091 GCA_051006595.1 Pirellulales bacterium | reverse complement strand
GAACGCGCCGCCGCCGTGGCGACCCCAGCCGCCGTAGGTGTCGACGATGATCTTCCGGCCGGTGAGGCCGCAGTCGCCGTGTGGGCCGCCCACCACGAAGCGGCCGGTGGGGTTGATGTGGTAGGTGATCTTGGACGTGTCGAGATCCTTCGGCAGCAGCGGCTTGACGATCTTCTCAATGATGAAGGAGCGGATTTACTCATTCGACACATGGGGACCGTGTTGAGTGGAGACCACCACCGTATCGATGCGGATCGGCTTATTGCCCTCGTACTCGACCGTCACCTGGCTCTTGGAGTCGGGACGGAGCCAGTCAACCTCGCCCTTCTGCCGGGCCTCGGTGAGCCGGTTGAGGATCCGATGCGAGAGTGCGATCGGGAGCGGCATCAGCTCGGGCGTCTCGTTGCAGGCGTAGCCGAACATCAGGCCCTGGTCGCCGGCGCCGATGTCCTTGCCCTTCGCGTCGTCTTCGTTGACGCCCATCGCGATGTCGCCCGACTGCTTGCCAACGGCGACGAGCACCGAGCAGGTGTCGGCGGCGATGCCCATCTCGTCATCGGTGTAGCCCACGTCGCGAATCACGTTGCGGACCACCTGCTGGTAGTCGATCGTGCCCTGCGAGGTGATCTCGCCGGCGATCACGGCCAGGCCGGTGGTGACCATCGTCTCGCAGGCCACGCGGCTCCGGGGATCCTGGGCGAGGTATGCGTCGAGCACGCCGTCGGAGATCTGGTCGGCCAACTTGTCCGGGTGACCCATGCTGACCGATTCGCTGGTGAACAGATACTTGCCTTGTGCCACGGCAGGAGCCTCGCGCTGGATGGGGTGGTGAAGGAAAAAGAGGCCAGCCCTCGGGCCGGCCCAAGCTTGCATTATGAGGACGGCAGGAAGATCGGCAACCCGCGGACCGTGTCATTCGGATTCGGGGCCGGCTTTGGCAGCGCGAGGCACCCGGTCGAGGATCATTCGGGCCGTGGCGGCCACGGCGCCCCGTTGGGAGGCGATGAACCGGGAAGCGTTGGTCCCCAGCATCGCGGCCCAGGCCGGTTCGCCCAGGCACTTCGCCACGAACGCCGTGAGGGCGGGGCCGTCCTCGACCACCACCGCCGCGTCGGCCGCGAGGAGCCTCTGAACCTCGTCGCGGAAGTTTCGCGTGTGGGGCCCAAACGAGACGGCCGCACCGTAGGCGGCAGGTTCGAGCATGTTCTGGCCGCCGCGGTGACCGTCGAGACTGCCGCCGACGAAGGCGATGGCGGCCGTGCCCCACCACCAGCCGAGTTCGCCCGTCGTGTCGACGAGGAGCACGCGATCCGCAGGCAGCGTCGCCGCGTCGCCGAGCCGGCTCCGCGCCGACCAGGCGATCCCGAGGCCATCGAGGAGCGCCATAATCTCGGCCGTGCGTTCCACGTGTCGCGGCACGATCACGAGCCGCAGCTGCGGGTGGCTCTCGCGGAGTGCCAGAAAGGTCTCGCCAGCGAGTCGCTCTTCGGGGGCCTGGGTGCTGCCGGCGAGGAACACGATCTGGTCATCGGCGAAGCCACCCAGTTGCCGCAGCCGCTCGACGTCGGGGCTCCGTCGGTCACCCTTCACGCCGTCAAACTTCATCGACCCGGTCACGGCCACGTCACGGCAGCCGAGCGCGGTAAACCGTTTCGCGTCGGCCGGCGAGCGGGCCACGACGAGCGACACCGCTGCGAGCATCCGCCGCACGAGCGGCCGGATGCGGCCGTAGCCCGCGGCGCTCCGTTCGCTCATCCGACCGTTGGCCACGACGATCGGGATGCCTCGGCGACGAACTCGGGCGACCAGATTCGGCCAGAGTTCGAGTTCACCGAGCACGAGGAGATCGGGCTGCAGGCGGTCAAGCACGCGATCGATGGCCCAGGTGAAGTCGAGCGGGCAGGGAAAGGAGTGATCGAACCCAAACCGCTTCGCCGCCACTTCGAGTCCGGTGGTCGTCGAGCTCGAAATCACGCAGTCGAGCGGCAGGGCCGCGTTTTCGGCCTGCTGCCGAAGTTCGTCGGCGAGCACGGCCAGCAACTGCACCTCGCCCACGCTCACGCCATGCAGCCAGATCCGCGCCGCGCCGGGGGGCGTGGGGGCGACGTCGACGCGGCCCGTCAGCCGACTCCAGGGCGCGGCGACCGGCCGCCCGCCGGAGAGTTTCCGCCAGGCCACCCATGGAAGGGCGATGATCGTGACAACGAGATAGACGAGATTCAGCAGCACGCACGCACTCCGCGACCCGGGCGTCCGGCGATGGGGCAGGGGCGTTCGGGATCGGCCTCAGCCCGTCGCCACGCCGCTCGACTTGCCGCAGCAGTTCTTGAACTTCCGACCGCTGCCGCACGGGCAGGGGTCGTTGCGGCCCACCTTCTGGCCCAGGTTGCGGATCGGTTCAGCCGATCCGGCGTCGCCCCGCTGATCGGGAGGCAGGCCCGCCATCTGTCCGTCCGGATCGGCGAGCACCGCCGATGAGGCGTCGGCATGGATCGCGGCCGTCTCGTGCCAGGTGCTGCGGAGGGCGTCTTCCTCGACCTGCTCAATGCGGTAGACGATATCCACGACCCGCTCGTCGATGCCCTTCCACATCAGATCGAAGGTTCGCATCCCCTCCCGCTTGTATTCCACCTTGGGATCGACCTGCGCGTAGCCGCGAAGGCCGACGCTGCTCCGCAGATGATCCATCGCGAGGAGATGATCCTTCCAGGCGTTGTCGAGAATCTGTAGGAGTACGGCCCGCTCCATCCGCTTCATTTCGTCGCGGGACGCATCGGGCCTGGCGTGCCGCCGGCTGCTGGCATCGACGAGCGTGGCCCGCAACGCATCCAGATCGTTTGAGGCGAAAGCTTCGTCTGGTAGCGCGGGGTCGAACCGATCCCGTGCCCAAGCGAGAAGGCCCTCGCGGTCCAGCCGCCGCGAGCCGTCGGGCTGCCGGCCGCTGAAGTGGGCGAGGCCCACGAGGACGGGATATTCGATCTCGCGACGGTCGTAGACGTCGCGGGCAAGTTTCTCGATCCGTCGCTTGAAGGCGGCCGGATCCAGCCCGTTCCCCTCGAGTGTTGCGATGTCGGCGGCCGGCAACTCGGCTCCGAATCGCCACTCCGTCCAGCCGCAGGCGCTTCGCAGGCCGAAGTCAGGAGCGAGGAAGCGGCTGCCGTCCGAGAGATCGATCCGCTGGATGGCGTCGCGAGACTTCTCCTGAAGAAACTCCACCACGCCATCGCGGCCGACCCGTTTGAGATCGCGGTCGTTGACCGAGAGCTTCCAGCGGGCGTTGGCGAACGTCGCGAGCGCCGACCAGTTCCACTCGCTCTCTTCCTCGCTCGTCGGCAGGTTCTCCTCGACGGCCTCGAAGATCTGCGCCTCGGCGTTGCGGACCGCCTCGTCGGCAGCCAGCCGTGCGGCCTCCTCCGGCGCCATGCCACGGAAGTCGTTCCCGTCGAGTTCGCAGCCGAACTGGCCGCCGGCCCAGGTGGCGTAGGTCTGGCAGCCGTAGTCTTTGTCGAGGAAGGTGCCGATGTTCTGGTCGATCTGGCGATCGACCATCTCGAGGATCATCTCCCGGCAGTCGGCGTCGCCGTCGGTATGGTCGAGAATCTTCTGCCGGAAGCCGTAGACCCGCTTCCGCTGCTCGTCCATCACCTCGTCGTATTCGAGGAGTTTCTTGCGGACCTAGAAGTTCCGCTCCTCAACCTTTTTCTGGGCGGCTTCCACCCGGCGGGTGACCATCCGGCTCTCGATCGCCTCGCCATCCTGCATGCCGAGCCGCGTGAGCACGTTCTTCACCCACTCGCCGGCGAAGATCCGCATCAGGTCGTCTTCGAGAGAGAGGAAGAACCGGCTTGAACCGGGATCGCCCTGGCGACCGCAGCGACCGCGGAGTTGCAGGTCGATGCGGCGAGCCTCGTGCCGCTCCGTACCGATGATCTGCAGGCCGCCCATCGAGCGGACAGCCTCGCCCTCGGCCTTCATGTTCTCGCGGGCGGAAATTTCAGCGACGATCGCCTCCCACTCCGCGCGGGGCACGTCGAGCCTGGTCGGGTAGGTGTCCTGAAGCTTCGCCCAGGCGAGTGTGTCGGGATTGCCGCCGAGGATGATGTCGGTGCCACGGCCCGCCATGTTGGTGGCGATCGTGACCGCAGCCATGCGGCCGGCCTGGGCGACGATCTCGGACTCGCGATTGTGGTGCTTGGCATTCAAGACCTGATGCTCGACGCCGCGCTTTGAGAGCAGATCGGAGAGTCGTTCGCTCTTCTCGATGGAGACGGTGCCCACGAGCACAGGAAGTCCCTTCCGCTGGATCTCCTTGATCTTCGGGGCCGGGATCCGCTCGCTCGTCCGCTCCCCCTTTGGCTCAAACTCGATCTCGCCATCGAGATCCTTGGTGATCCGACCGATCTTCCAGGTGCCGTCGGTGAGCGCGACGGTGTCCCAGCGGTTGATTCGTTCCACTTCGTCGGCGACCGCGACCCACTTCTCCCGTTCGGTGCGGTAGATCACGTCGGGATGGTTGATCCGCTTCATGCCGCGGTTGGGCGGGATGGCGATCACGTCGAGTTTGTAGATCTTCCAGAACTCGGTCGCCTCGGTCATGGCGGTGCCCGTCATGCCGCCGACCTTCTTGTAGAGCTTGAAGAAGTTCTGCAGCGTCACGGTCGCCAGGGTCTGCGACTCCTCCTTGATGCGCACTCCCTCCTTGGCCTCGACGGCCTGGTGCAGGCCATCGGACCACTGCCGGCCCGGCATCAGGCGGCCGGTGAACTCGTCGACGATCACCACCTCGCCCTGCTGGACGACGTAGTTGACGTCCCGCTTGTAGAGGTGATGGGCCTTGAGCGAGTTGTCGATGAGGTGGGGCCATTCCATGTTGCCGGCGGTGTAGAAACTCTCCACGCCGGCGAGCTTCTCCGCGAGTCGCACGCCCTCCTCGGTGAGTGCGACGGTGTGCTCCTTCTCCTTGACCTCGAAGTGCTGGTCGGCCTGGAGCTGGCGGGCAATTTGGTCGGCCCGCGCATACTTCGTGACATCGTCGTGGGCCGGCCCCGAGATGATCAGCGGCGTTCGCGCCTCGTCGACCAGAATGTTGTCGACCTCGTCCACGATCGCGAAGTTGAGCGTTCCCTGCGACTGTTGCAGGTGCTTGGCGAAGCGGTCGTCACCTCGCGCGGCCATCCGCATGTTGTCGCGGAGGTAGTCGAAGCCGAACTCGTTGTTGGTGCCGTAGGTGATGTCGCAGTCGTACGACTTCTGCCGCTCGCCCGACTCCATGCCCCCCTGGATTGCGCCGACGGTGAGCCCCAAGCCGATGTAGAGCGGCCCCATCCACTCCATGTCGCGGCGGGCCAGGTAGTCGTTGACCGTGACGACGTGCACGCCCTTGCCTTCGAGCGCGTTGAGGTAGGCGGGCAGCGTGGCCACGAGCGTCTTACCCTCGCCCGTGATCATTTCGGCGATCGCCCCGGAGTGGAGCACCATGCCGCCGATCAACTGGACATCGTAGTGACGCATGCCCAAAAACCGCCGGCCGCCCTCGCGGCAGACGGCAAAGGCCTCGACGAGGATGTCGTCGAGTGTCTCTCCGGCCGACAGGCGACGGCGGAAGTCGACCGTCTGGCCACGAAGCTCCGCATCGCTCATGGCCTCGTACTTGGCCTCGAGCGAGTTGATCGCCTCGATCTTCGGCTCGAGCCGGCGGAGGTATCGCGCGTTGGACGAGCCGAACAGCCCGGTCAGAAAGCGCTCCAGGCGGGTGCCGGCTGCGGCGGCGCCGTTGGACACCGCGTCCCAGAGGCGTTCGAGCTGTTCCATAGAAATGAACCGGGGCTGGAAGGTGAGCGGATGGGCAGGGCCGGGCGTCCCGCCTGAGGGGCGGGGCAGCGGGCGGCATCGCAGGCAAAGCCCGCAACCTGGGGATTCTCGCGGTCGGACGTCACGGTGGTCAAGGCGTCCTGACGGCTGTTTCGCCACGTGGTGATGGTGTCGCGTGCCGATCGACCCGATAATCCCCGGCATGTCCTCGACTCCCGATCATGGACCTGCCGCTGCAAAGCCACCGCTCGGCGTCGGTCGCGATCTCACCGGTCGGCTCCTCTTTCTCGGCACAGGCACGAGCGTCGGCGTGCCGCTGGTGGGCTGCGGCTGCGAGGTCTGTGCGAGCGACGACCCGCGCGACAATCGCACCCGCACGAGCGTGCTGCTCGGACTTCCCGGCGGGCACCTGCTGATCGACACGACCCCCGACCTCCGCACGCAACTCCTTCGCGAGCGGATCGGCCGGATCGACGCCGTTGTCTACACGCACGACCACGTGGATCATCTCTACGGGCTCGATGATGTGCGGCCCCTGTGCTTTGCGACCGGCCGGCCGATCCCGATGTATTGCGAGGAGCGGGTCGAGAACCGGATCCGCCGCGCCTTCGACTATGCCTTCGACTCGTTGCCGCCGGCTGGTGGCGGCGTGCCGAAGATCGGCTTTCAGCGCATCTCGACGACGGCCTTCGACGTGCTCGGGGCGACGATCACTCCCCTGCGACTTCGGCACGGCGTGTTCGACGTGCTCGGTTTTCGGGTCGGCAACGTTGCCTACTGCACCGACACCAACGGCATTCCCGACGAGACCTGGCCGCTGCTCACAGGGCTCGACGTGCTCGTGCTCGACTGCCTCCGCGGTTCTCGGCACCCCACCCACTTCTCGATCGACGAGGCTCTCGCTGTGGCAGCCCGTGTGGCAGCGAAGCGAACGTTCTTCATTCACATGTCGCACGACGTCGGCCACGCCGCAGCCTCGGCGACCCTGCCGCCGGGCGTGGAGTTGGCCTACGACGGCCTGGAGATTCCGCTGACGTAGTCGGATGGAAGCACGTCAGTCAGAGCCCGCACCGGCGCGGTCGATCAGAAAATCGACGAGTTCCCGAGAGCGGAAGAACCCTTCCCAGAGCGAGTGGCCCTGACCCTCGGCGACGATGAGGGTGACGAGATCGGCTCGGCCGGCGGCCGTGTAGCGATGCTTGACCGCCATGGAGTTGGGCTCAATCGGCACGCGGTCATCGCCATCTCCATGAATGATTAAGAAGGGCACACCCGCCCGCGCGGCCACGTCGATCCTCTCGACCGGGCAGAGCTCATGGGCCCGCTTCGCCAGCTCGGTGGGCGTGAGGCCGTAGGCCGCCGCCGCCTTGTCGAGTCCCGGATAGCTCCGCCAATCGAACACGGGATAGATTCCGCCCACGCCTGCCGTGAACTCGGGATGCGCGATCGCCCATGAACTGGCCCACAGGCCACCCCGACTCCGTCCGAGCACCGCCGGTCGTGTCGCATAGCCGCGGCGGACCATCTCGGAGTGAAGCGACTCCATGGCCGTCACGCCTTCAGGGCTGCCGTACGACTCACCCGAATCGATCCCGGCGACGGCCACGCCCGCGGCCGTGAACTGCTCGTGCATCCACTGCTCCGCCTTGTCGGGATAGGCCGGCAGCGTGGGGGCGTAGAGGATCCAGGGCTTGCTGCCGGCTGGTGCGGTAGGATCGGCGGGCGTGAACAGAAAGGCGGTACGGCCGGCGACCGTAAACGTCTCCCCCGGCACCACCAGGTTTTTGGCTGGCGCTGCGAGCGGCTCGGCGTCGACGGATCGTGGACCGAAGCCCGCCGCTGCGATCACGAGCGATGCGGCACCGGCAACCGCCAGGGCCACCATCCTCATGGGACGCCCTCCTTGGCAAGGGCGTGCGAGAGGGCGGCGAATCGATCGAGGAGCCGGGCGGCGGCCGAGGAGTCGATGGCCGCCTCAGCGAGCGCCCGCGCGGCAGGCAGGTCGGCCGCTCGTCCGGCTGCCCAGAGCACGGCGGCGGCATTGAGCACGACCACGTCGCGACGCGGGCCGAGCGTGCCGGCGAGCACGTCGCGAATCGCCGTCGCGCTCTCGTCGGGGCCGGCGACGGCCAGCTCCGCGAGCCGCGCGGCGGGCTGGGTGGCGAGGCCGAAATCCTCCGGCATCCAGCGGTAGCGTGCGGTTTCCGTCGGCGACACGTCGATCACATCCGTGGGCCCAAACAGGCTCACCTCGTCGAAGGCCCGGGTCTCATCCGCACCGACATGCCCCGAGACGACGAGCGTGCGAGCCGCTCCCAAGAGCCGCGCCGCCTCGGCCATCGGCTCTCGTGCGGTGGGGCGGCACACGCCGATCACCTGCACTGTGGCCAAGGCCGGATTGCAGAGCGGACCCACCAGGTTGAACACGGTCGGCCGCCCCAAGGTTCGTCGGAGCGGGCCGACCGTGGCCATCGCTGGGTGATGCACCGGTGCAAGGCAGAAGCAAAGGCCGAGTTCGGTCAGGCATCGACCGCTGGCTGCGGGGCTGGCGTCGATCTTCACACCCAGCCGTTGGAGCACGTCCGCCGATCCCGTGCGGCTCGAGACGGCGCGATTGCCATGCTTGGCCACCGGCTGCCCGGCGGCGGCGGCGACGATGCCCGCGGCCGTCGAAATGTTGAACGAGCCCGATCCATCGCCCCCCGTGCCGCAGGTGTCGGCGAGAACGGATGACGGGGGAAAGGTTTCGCGCGGCACCGGGAGCATCCGGCCGCGCAGAGCGGCGGCGACACCGGCAATCTCCGCGGCTGACTCGCCGAGGTCGGCAAGCGCCGTCAGCCATTCCCCGAAGGACTCGAGCGGGACGTCGCCGGCGAGAACGGCGTCGATCAGCCGGCGAACATCGCCGCCCGCCGCCCGATTGCCGGAGGCAAGGCGGCTCGTCCACACGGCCAGATTGATGGCCTCCGGCGTGGCGTCAGTGTCGTCGTCGTGGATCACGGGAAGCAAGGCTCAGGTCGCGGGTCACCGCCGCGGCGGGCCGCTTTGGGGTACGATTGCCAAGGAACGGTAGCCTACTCGACAGAGCGACCCCAGGGAGCGTGTTTTCGCAGTGCCTCTTCCAGCCTCTCAGCTCGAACCCCGCAAGGTGATCATCGACTGCGACCCGGGGATCGACGACGCCGTGGCGCTCGCCATGGCCCTGTTCGATCCGCGGCTCGAAGTGGTAGCGGTGACCGCCGTCGGAGGAAGCGTCGCGGCGGAGCAGGCCACGGCCAACGTGCAGGCGATCGTGCCCTTTCTCGACCCTCCGCGGCTGCCGCGGATGGGCATCGCCACCGGCGACGGCGCGCTTCCCGACAAACCGTACAGCCTCCACGGGGTGGATGGACTCGGCGGCATCGAGCTGCCACGGGTGCAACTCCACGGCGGGCATCACTCGGAGAAGGTGATCTGGGAATGCCTCAAGGCCTTTCCCAGAGAGATCACGATTCTGGCGCTGGGCCCGCTGACGAACATCTCCCGCGTGCTGCAGCGAGATCCCTCGATCGCAGAGCTGATCGGCGACATCGTGATTTCGGGTGGCACGACCCACGCGGCCGGCAACGCCTCGCCGGTGGCCGACTTCAACTTCTACTGTGATCCGCCCGCCGAGCGGCATGTCATTCGCGAACCCGTGACCAAGACGCTCGTGCCGCTGGAGACCTCGTCGCAGCTGCTGCTGGGGTTCGACCTGCTCGATCAACTTCCCGCCGATTTCACCCGGGTGGGAAAACTGCTGCGGCAGATGCTGCCCCATGCCTTCCGGGCGCACCGGCAGATCCTGGGCAGCGAGGGCGTCTGGCTGCACGACGTGGTGGCACTCGTGGCCGTCACGAATCCCGAACTCTTCGAACGCGTGAGCGTGGTCGCCGACGTCGAAGCGGCGGGCGATCTCACGGCCGGCATGCTGGTGGTCGATCGGCGGCAGATCCGTCAGGCGCGGCCCAATGCCGATCTGCTCGTCGGCTGCGATGCCGCCGCCGTGCAGGACTGCATCCTGCGGAGTTTTGCCGCAGCAGCCGATGCGACCTGAGGATCAACGGCGATCCGTATCAGGCTCGCAGTGCTGTGAACGAGCCGATGCGACCGCCGCTGCCATCGGCTCGCACGCCCACGGCCCCGGCGGCCTTGATGACGCCGTCCCTGACGCTCACCACCCGGCGGCCGTTGAAGGACAGGCTCAGGTGGTCGCCCACCACGTCGAATCGCAGGCTGCCCGTTCCCCCGCGGACCGTCCGGTTGCCGAGGAGCTTCCACTGGCCATCGGCCTGCCTCCAGATCTGGGCGACAACGTTTCGCCCGGATCTCACGAGCTGTGCCAGGTACATCGACGTATCCTCTGGTCCGGAGTAGCGGGCGACGAGACCGACGCTGCGGCCCGTCGAGAGGTTCACCGTGGCGCGCAGGCTGACGTTGGCCACCTGCGCCGATCGAACAGTCATCAGTGACACCTGCGACGCGGTCGCGACGGCTGAGCCAGCCGCGACCGTGAACCCCTGCAGCCGGTGCCGCCAGGCCGCCGATGGGCGCGGTCCGCTCGGTTGGCTAAAGGTGTCGGTGAAGGGCAGCGGAACCTGGACCACGACCGGAGGAATCACGGCGACGATCGGCGGCACGACGGGCGCGGGAACGGGCGGGGGCGAAACGACAGGCATGGGGATGGGAGCGGGGATTGGGGCCGGCACAGGCACGCCGGCAGTCATTCCCAGCGCCACCTCCAGTGCGCGACGGGCGTCGAGCCGACCACGGGTGGCGATCGTGCCGGCGAGCGTGGCCACCGGCGTGACGGATCCGAGGATCGCCGATCGAATCTCGCCCACCGTGATTCCCGGCTTCGCGGCGGCCAGCAGCGCCACCACGCCACTGACCTGCGGCGTCGCCATCGAGGTGCCAGAGAGCATTGCGTAGCCGCCGTGAAGCCAGGTCGACTGGATCAGCGTGCCTGGGGCGGCGATATCGACCGTGGTTGCGCCGTAGTCCGACGTGCCCGAGAGGATGCCCGTGGGCGTCAGCGACGCGACCGAGATCACGTTTGGCAGGTCGTAGTTGCTCGGGTATCGCGGCAGGGCATCGTTGTCGGTGCCATGATTGCCGGCGGCGGCGACGAACGTGATCCCGGCCTCGCCCTGCGCGCGGATTACGTCTTCAACGACGAGCGAGAATCCGGCGGGGCTCTCCCAGCTGTTGTTCGTGACAACGATGTTGATGCCGTAATCACGACGCATCATCGTGGCATAC
>JBPCTA010000552.1:0-2916 GCA_051006595.1 Pirellulales bacterium | reverse complement strand
GGCGAGCGGCGGGGTATTCGCATTCCGGGCTTCGACCTCGGCAACTCCCCTCTCGAATACACCGCCGCTCGCGTGTCGGGGCGGACGGTCGTGATCACCACCACGAATGGCACCGCGGCCCTCCATGCCGCCCGCGGAGCCCGAGAGATCCTCGTGGGGGCGATCGTCAATCGCGCCGCCGTGGCGGCTGCCGTGCGGCGGCTCGCCGCCGACTCCGCGGAGGTGCATCTCGTCTGCGCGGGCACCGACGGGCTCCTCTCCGCGGAAGACGTGCTCGCCGCCGGCGCGATCCTCGATGCGGCGGGCGGCACCTGCCCGGCCGACACGCTCGACGCGGCGGCCAGCGAGGCGGTGGCGTTCTTTCGCCGCGTCGCGTCGCGGGGCGACGTGCCCGCGGCGCTCGTCGCCGAGTTTCACCGTTCGCCTGGCGGCTCGAA
This sequence comes from Pirellulales bacterium, assembly GCA_051006595.1. Taxonomy (GTDB): domain Bacteria; phylum Planctomycetota; class Planctomycetia; order Pirellulales; family UBA1268; genus QWPN01. Next base: position 2,479 of record JBPCTA010000552.1, on the reverse strand, counting down.
CCTCGTCGATCTCGGCATGGATCTTGATCTGCCGCTGGCTGCCGCTATCGATGCGCTCGCCATCGTGCCGCGGTTCGATCCGGTCACGAACAGCCTGGTTTGCGACGGTGCCAGTTGAAATGGTGCCAGCCACCGAATCTGGGTAAGGTACGCCTTTCCCCGGCCTGCCCGATGCGGCTGGATCCGGGCGTTTCGGGCACCCTTTTCATGGGCGAGTGATGGACAAGCAGAACGACCAGTCGCGGATGGATCGGATCGTGTCGCTCGCGAAGCGACGGGGCTTCATTTTTCAGTCGAGCGAGATCTACGGCGGCCTCAATGGATTCTGGGACTACGGTCCCCTGGGCGTGGCCCTCAAGCGAAACCTCAAGGACTGCTGGTCGCGCGACATGGTCGCCGGCCACGATGAGCTCGCGACGATCCAGGGCGCGCCCTCGCCCTACGAGATGGCGGGCCTCGACTGCACGATCATCATGCATCCGCAGGTCTGGAAGTGCTCCGGCCACTTCGATCTCTTTCACGACTGGATGATCGACTGTCGTGAATCGAAGCGGCGCTACCGCTACGACCATCTCAACGGCCGCTGGGCTGCGCACCGGGGCAAGAAGGTGTTTGTGACCACCGACCAGTCGGGAGATGAGGCGCCCCCGAGCCTTGCGGCCAAAGCGCAGAAGTTCTTCGGCCTGCGGGCCAAGCAGGTGGACGAGATCGAGTGGACGGGTGACCTTGGATCGCTCGCCGCCGCCGTGGCGGCCGGCACCCTCACGCTCGCCGACGCGCTGGGCCCCGATGCTGCCGCCCCGGGCACGCTCACCGAGCCCCGTGAGTTCAACCTCATGTTCGAGACGCGGATCGGAGCCCTGGCGGGCAACGACGACGACCGCGCCTTCCTCCGACCGGAGACGGCTCAGGGAATCTTCGTCAACTTCAAGAATGTCGTCGACACCTCCCGGGTGCGGGTGCCGTTTGGGATCGGCCAGATCGGCAAGAGCTTTCGCAACGAGATCACACCGCGAAACTTCACGTTTCGCTCCCGCGAGTTCGAGCAGATGGAGATTGAGTTTTTCTGCAGGCCGTCCGAGTCGCCGGAGTGGTATCGCTACTGGCGCGACCGGCGGTGGCGGTGGTATCTCGACCTTGGCCTTAGCGAGGGCAAGCTCCAGCTCCGCGAGCACGAGAAGGACGAACTCTCGCACTACTCCGTGGGCACGGCCGACATCGAATATGCGTTTCCCTTCCTGGCTGCCGGCGAGTTTGGCGAGCTCGAGGGGATCGCCCACCGCGGTGACTTCGACCTCCGCAGCCACATGGAGGGCAAGCTCGTCCGCAAGGATGGCGAACTCGTGGTGGAGACAGGCGACGACGGCAAACCGCGGCACCGGGGGAGCGGCAAAGACCTCTCCTACTTCGACGACATCTCGCGGGAGCGGTATGTGCCGCACGTGATCGAGCCGTCGGCAGGCGCCGACCGGGCCGTGCTGGCCTTCCTCTGCGATGCCTACCACGAGGACGAGGTGCCCGACGAAGACGGCAAGCCCCGGAGCCGCACCGTGATGAAGCTCCACCCGCGGCTCGCCCCGGTGAAGGCGGCGATCCTGCCGCTCGTGAAGAAGGACGGCATGCCGGAGGTCGCGATCGACCTCTACCGGGCGCTCAAGCCCCACATGGCCTGCCAGTACGACGAGAAGGGATCGGTTGGCCGCCGGTATGCCCGGCAGGACGAGGCGGGCACGCCTTGGTGCCTGACGATCGACGGCCAGACGCTCTCCGACAAGACCGTCACCCTCCGCGACCGCGACACGCTCGTGCAGACCCGCGTGCCGGTGGACGAGGTCGTGAACCTGCTCCGCGATCGGCTGGCATGACGAGCATGCGGCCCGCGATTGCCACCGTCTGTTCGCTCGACGCGTCGCTCGGCACGATTCTCGACGACTATGCGGCTGGCCATGTCGATGCGGTTGACCTCTGGCTCGGCCATGCCGATGCGTTCGTGAAGGAGCACGGCGTCGCAGAGTTGAGAAATCGCCTCGCCGAGCAGGGCATCGCGGCGGTGGCGGCGAGTTTTCAGGGCGGCCTGCTCACGAGCCAGGGGGATGCCCGCCGCGAGCACTGGCGGCACTTCGGCGAGCGGCTCGCGCTCTGTCGCGACCTCGCGGTGCCCGTGCTGGTGATCGCGGGGGATGCCTTCGGGCCGCTCGACGACGCCGATCTTGGCCGGCTGGCGGCGAGCCTCGTCGAGGCGGCGAAGCAGGCGGGCGATGCGGGCGTGCGACTCGCGCTCGAGTTTGACGCCCGGGCGAGCTTTCCCAACAACCTGCAGTCGGCCGTCGCCGTAGTGGAGCAGGTCGCCTCGCCGGCGCTTGGCCTCTGCCTCGACTGGTTTCACTGGACGGTGGGCCCGAGCAAGCCGCTCGACCTCTGGCTGCTCTCGAAGGAGAACCTCGCCCACGTGCAGCTCTCCGACATCGCCGACGTGCCC
>JBPCTA010000551.1:0-3793 GCA_051006595.1 Pirellulales bacterium | reverse complement strand
CGCCTGGGGCGATTCGCTCCAGGCATGACCGGCCGCCAAAACGTCGGTCCTGCATTTTTCGGCCAAAAACGCACCTTTTCATTTTTTTGAAGCCTTGCGAGGGAATTGGCACGGCACGTGCATTTGATTCTTGGCAGTGGCGAAGACGCCCAGCCCTTCCGGGCAGCCCATGCAACGGGCTTCTGGACGGTGAGTGGGAGTGCCTCGCTGCGAGTTGATTCGTTGTTCGTGTCCTTCATTTCAATGCTCTTTCACACCCTCCGCATAAGGAGTTCGCTCATGAACCACACCTATGCGATCGGGATCGGTTCCCGATCAGCTGCGACGTGCTGGGCTCTGACGCAGGCCGACGTGCTGCTCTGTGCCCTGCCCATCGCCCTGTTTCTGTCGATCGTTTCGCTGGTGTAGCCCCGACGCCAATCAGTTTCACGTGCCTTCCACCTTGATGTTCTCTCTCGAAAAAAGGCCCTTCCGATGATCAGTCCACTCAGTTCATCCAGTGCTCCTTCCGTCCGCATCCTGTCATCGTTGTTCATGAGCTGCCTGATGGCGGTCTCGGCAGTGGCGATCGTGGTGGCAGGCTGAACGCCTTGCAGTTGCCTTTGATCCGTGTCGTTTCGCTGGTGTCTCGTCTTCTTCAACATTCGTTCCCTTCTCGTTCTTCAGGTGTTGCCATGCGTGCGTCGTTCAAGTGGTTGCTTCGCGGTTCCTGCTCAGCCCTTGTCGCGGCAGGCATGTTGCCCGGTGCCGTTTACGCAGGTGATCTCTTCCTGACCCACTCCAATCAGGACGAGGTGGTCGGCTCACTCTCGGTGATGAACGATCTCGAACCATCCGCGGGCCTGCCCTCGCTCGACCAGTCGAGTTCGACGAATGCCGCTGCGATCGTCAGGCCTGGCTTCCAGGTTCGGTCTTCGATTCCGGCGGTTGATCGTTCGCAGGACTACGCCCCGTCGTAACTGTTCGCCAACTCCAAATCGGTCATGCCGCTTCTCGTCGGCGATATCGAGCCGACCGTGACCACCGTCGTCCGACCAATGTCGGGCCGGTCAGTCGGTGCCCGTCCGTCGCTGCCGTGGTCGAAGGGTTCCACCACCTCAGCTTCTCGCTGATTCAATCTCGCATCCTCCTCCTCGTCACAATCTTCAGTTCGTCAACACAGGGTCATTCACATGGACACGCTCAAGTTCGACGGCTCGCTCCGCTCCATCGGCATCAACGAAATCGTGATCGTCGATGCCACCTGCGACCGATACGGTGACTTCGTCCAGGCCGCCCAGTTGGTCGAGGTGGGCCTGCACTTCTGCGTCGATGGCCGGTCGGCCGTGCGGCTGTCGCGACGGTTCCGGGCCGACGCCTGGCTGGTGGCCGCCGAACTGCCCGACATGTCCGGCTTCGACCTGCTCGACATGCTCTCGCCTCACGTGCTTCAGGGAGGCGTTGATCCGCTGCTCTCGGGCTCGCGGATCTCGCTGGACCGCATCGGTCACGGCATGCGTTCGGGCATCTTCATCGTGTCCGACACCTACCGCCTCGAGGACGAGCAGCGGGCCCTGACATCCGGTGTTGCTGGCTACCTGGTGCGTCCGATCACGCTCGACGTGATTCGGGCCACCCGGGTTCCCACCCAACTCATCGACTCGGCAACTGCCTGCTGATCATCCACTGTCCGTTTTTGAGCCGCGGAGCTCGAGACGTCTCGAGACCGCCAGTCCACTTCGGTTGAATCGGAGCCTCCCATGAGTCCCTCTCGCCCCCTGGCATCGTCTCTTCCCGGTTCCGTGCCGAGTGTGGTCGTGGTCGACCCACGATTCGATGCGTATGCGGCCCTGGCCGCCAGCGCCCGTGTAGGGAAGGTGTCGCTGCACATGAGGTCTGGTGGCAGCGACGCCCTCAGGCTGGGACGCCGTCTTCATGTGGATGCGTGGCTCGTGGCAGCGGAACTCGACGACATGTCCGGCCACGACTTTGTGGAACTGCTCCGTGGCGACTCTCATCAGTCTCCGGTCGCAATGCTGGTCGACGCAGCGGACGGCCGACGAAACGTCGTCGCGTCGTCGGAGGCTCTCGAGGCGGGCGCCGATACGGCTCTTCCCCATCCGATCAGCCTTGCCGATCTCGAGCGGTTGCTCGGCCTCCCGAGCGAGGAACGCCTGCGGGAGTTTTCACCGGCCAGCCGCTCGCGGTCTTTCGTAACGTTGCCGTTCGGAGTGGGAGCGGCAGCGATTGCCATTGCCGTGTTGATGATGGGCTGAGGCAGCTTCGCCGACGACCGCCATCCTCCTCCTTCTCATCTCTCGCTTCTGGAAACGCCTCATGCGGCCGCTGGTGCCCGTGGCCGTGTTCGCGGCTGCTTTCATGATGGCTGGCGTGGCGGCCCGGACGGCTTCCGCCCAAAACGATTGGCAGTTTCCCGATCCCTATTTCGGGGCGATCGAGATTCAGAAGTCTCACGCATCTCCACGTTCACGCCAGACGCGTCACGCTCCCCAGCGTCAAACCTTGCAACAGGTACCGGGCGAGACGCAGCCTCCGCTGGCTATCACGCCTCCGCTCGACGCACCGGCCACGACCCACCGCCCACCCCCGGTCAGGCCGCGTCTGCTCCGTGGCCGCTGGGCCGGCCGAGGACCGACGCCGTGACGCTGTGGGCGATGGCCAAACAGGCTGCGTCCAGGCGCAGCCTGTGGTTCGCAGCGGCACTCTCTGGCGGGATTCTCGTGGCCTGCTCGCCAACGCTCGCCGTCTCCATCGAGTCCACGCGAACCCTCGATGCCGGCGCGACCATGACGTATGGCGTGGCCCCGTCGGATGTGTTTGATCCGTCGGCCAACGCTACCACCACCGTCGGCGGCTACACCTTCGACCTCAATGCCTTCCTGGGGGCCGATCGCTACTACGGCGCCTCGACGCCGATCACGGGCCAGAACACGATCACCACCAATCTCGAAGCGGGCTTCTTTTGGAATGGCCACGAGACGCTGCGGCATGTCGTCACCAACACGACAAACTTCATCTCCGGCACGTCCTCGTGGGGAGGGGCCAGCATCTCGGCCAAGTACGACCGCCATGCCACCTGGGCCGCGATGTTCATCGGCGGCCGGGAGACCGTCGGCGGCGGGGTCTACCAGCAGGGTGTGGCCTACGGCACGGATCTGCGCTCGGCGGCGATCGCGTCGGGCTGGGTGTCGCCCGCCTACGCGCTGAGCTTCAACCTTTCGGTGGAGTCGTTCCTCGTGCCCTACGAACGGACGTTTGGGATTGCCGACGTGGTCAACTCGAGCTTCGGATTCACCGACCCGGGCGGCTCGGATGGATTGTCCGTCATCATGGACGCCTACGCCTTCCAAAATCCAAACACGACCTATGTGGCCAGCGCCGGCAACAGCGGACCGTCGTCGAACACCGTCGGATCTCCGGGCTCCGACTACAACGCGATCACCGTCGGCGCCCTGACCAACGCCAACGTCTTCGACGCGGTGGCGAGCTTTAGCAGCCGCGCTCCTCAGACTTTCGCCTATCTCAGCGGCACCACGACGACCGTCGTGCCCGGTGTGCGGGCGGCCGTCGACATCTCAGCGCCGGGGGCGTCGCTCGTGAGTGCCTTCTATGGTGGCCAGAACGGCGGCAACAATCCAACGCTCACCAGTTCCACGAATCAGGGGACGGCCGTCGATACCTATTCCCTCGGCATCGCCGGCACGAGCTTTGCAGCTCCGATCGTGGCCGGCGGGGCCGCCCTGGTCACGAGTGCCGCCAAGACGCTTCCCTCTCTCGCCTCCAACCCCAACGC
>JBPCTA010000550.1:0-6094 GCA_051006595.1 Pirellulales bacterium | reverse complement strand
CAACTCGTGATCTACGCCAACATCGCCGGCGGGCTCGTGGTGCTGCCTGGGGGCATCCGCCGCAACCTGGAGGCCCACCTCCCCTTCCTCGCCAGCGAGAAGATCCTGATGGCGGCGACCACGGCCGGCGGCGACCGGCAGACGCTTCACGAGGCGCTCCGCAGCCACAGCCACGCGGCGACGGCACGGATCCGCGAGGGGCATGCCAATGATCTGCCGGAGCGGCTCGCCGCCGATCCGCTCTTCCACGGCATCGATATCCAAGCGGCGATGAATCCCGACGAGCTCGCCGGCCGTGCCTCGCAGCAGGTTGACGACTTCGTTGGCGAAGCCGTGCAGGTCGCGCTGGCCACCTGCACCGCCCGCGCCCAGGAATCCGCCCTGCGGGTGTGACGGCATTTTCGACCCGCGAGCCAGACCCTTCACCGCCACCGTCGTGACGACTTCACGTTCCGATCACGATCGCGAGCAGCCCGCCGACCGCGGCACCGGGTGCGCGCTGACCGGCCAGGCGTCGAGCTTCGGCCTCGGGCAGACCGAGGACGAGCCGCCGCCTCTCCCCCTGCCGCCGGGCAGCCTGGTGGGCGATTGTCGGATCGAGCGGCTCATCGGCCGCGGTGGCATGGGGTTGGTCTACGAGGCGCGTCAGGAAAAGCCGCGGCGACTCGTCGCCCTCAAGATGCTCCGCGCACCGGGCGTGATGCCCGCAGCCGTGCGGCAGTTCGAGCATGAGACCGCCGTCCTCGCGCGGCTGCGGCATCCGGGCATCGCGCATGTCTACACCGCGGGCGTGGCGGATGGGCAGCCCTACCTGGTGATGGAGCTGATTCCCGACGCCCGCTCGATCACGGCCCATGCCGACGCGGAAAGCCTGCCCACGCGGCAGCGGGTCGAACTCTTCGTGGGCGTCTGCGAGGCGGCTGCGCACGCGCATCATCAGGGATTGGTGCATCGCGACATCAAGCCGGGCAACATCGTCGTCGAGCCGGGCGGGGCGGTGAAGTTGATCGACTTCGGCATCGCGCTCACGGCACGGTCCGACGACGATCTGGAGGCCACGGCCGGCAAAGCCCGTATCCACCGGTATGCCGGCACGCCCGACTACATGAGCCCCGAGCAGTTTCATGCGTCGCGGGCCGAGCTCGACCCGCGATCCGACGTCTATTCGCTGGGGCTCGTGCTCACTGAACTCGTGGCCGGCGGCAGGCCCTCTGCGGTGGCGAGCAGCCGGATCAGCGAGGCGGCCTCCGGGGTCGCTGAAGCCTCGCTCCGCCCACTGCCCCCGGGCATCGACCGCCCGCTCGCGCGGGTGATTACCAAGTGCCTGGAGCAGCAGCCGCAGCTTCGCTATGCCGATGCGGCCGCCCTCGCCGCCGACCTGCGGCGGTATCTCAACGGCGACGAGGTGCTGGCGGGGGTCGAGCCTGTCTGGGAGGCGGTGGTGCGGATCGGCCGTCGTCATCGGGCAGCCGCAACGGCGGCGGTCGTCGCCCTGATCTCCCTGGCGGCTGCGGCAGGGGGCATCTCGATCTTCGCCATGCGGGCACGGCGGGCCGAGGAGGTTGCCCGGAGCGAGGCCGTGCGGGCTCGCGAGCAGACCCGCGAGACCCAACAGCTGGCTGACTTCCACGAGTCGCAGTTCGAACTGGAAAAAGGCCGGACGCGGGCGGCCTTCGCGCTCGCCAGCCGGGCCTATGAGAGCAAGCCAACGTGGGAGAATGGCCGCCAGATCAGCGCGGTCGTCGACTCGTCCCGCGGGTCGTGGCATCCCGTGGGCCACATCCACGTCGCCTCGCCGCCCGCCTGGATCGCCTTTCCGCGGGGTAGCCGGGAGCATGTCATGCTCGGCTTCGCCGATCGCGTCGAGCTTCATCAGCCCGGTGGCACTGGGCCGATCGCAACGACCGATATCGGCGGCACCGTGATGCCCTGCCCCGTTGATGGCAGGACCCTGGCCGTGGTGGTTCCGGGGGCGGGCATCCGGATCCTCTCGCTGCCAGACCTTACGGTCACTGCCTCCTGCGCGATGCCTGGAGATGTGACGGCGCTGCGCTCGAGCCGTGACGGCTCCCGTCTGGCGGCGGTGAACCGCGCCGGCCTCGCGGTGGTGTTCGATGGCGACGGTCGGCAGGTGGCCAGTCGGACGTTTCGTCGGTCGGGCCGTGCCGGCCAGCCGGGGCTGGCGATTTCGCCGCGTGGTGGGCGGCTGGTCTGGCATTCGGGGATCTGGAGCGAACCGAAGCTGCGGTGGAATCTGGATGCCGACGAGCCGGAGCCCTTCACGCTTCCAGTCCACGACCTTGCCTTTGAATCGGAGACCTCCGTCGTCGGTGTCTGGTCGCCGTCGTCCCTGAGCGACCGGATCCGCCTGCTCCGCTACGACTTCGAGCTCGACCGGGAGCCGGAGGGCAATGCGCTGGGGGCGATCGGGGTGCGCTATCGCCAGGGCACGTCGATCGAATGCATCGCCGATGCGGCCTCGGGCGAAACCGCCGTGACGCTGGTCGCCCCTGATGCGGTGAGTCGCGTGTGGATCCCGCTGATCGACCGCGTGACCGCACCGCGGCCCTTGATCCTGATGCCGCTGCCTGAGGACGGTTACGGCTACTCCCGGGTGCGGTCGGTGCTCGCCGAAGCGTTGTGGCCCCACGTGCCCGCTGCCGCCTCCATCCGCGGCTACGACGCGGATTCGGAATCGCTGGCACTGACAGTCGGGGACTCCGTCCTCGTGTTCGCCGCCAAGCCCTCGAGGCTCGAGGGTGCGAAAGTGCCACCAGCGTCGTCCCTCACCACCAGGGCATGCGGCACCGATTACTGGAGCTTTCACGCCAGCGACCATGAAGCGTTTGCCTGCCTGGGAACCGACCTGCAGATCGTCTCCCTCACGACAGGCCGGCGGCAGACGGTGGCCGTATCGCCCCCCACGCCGGCAGCCGGCACCGAGGTCGTGGCCTGGGGGGTGACGGCCACGCCGGATGGCCAGACCGTCGCCGTGCTCTGGCAAGAGACCACCGGTGGCGGCCAGGTGGGCAGCCGCTTCCATCGCAAGATCGCCGCGGTCTATCGGCTCGATCCTGACCGCCGCGCGGCGACCCCGCAGGCCAGCTTCGCGCTTGATGGCTTCGATGGCGTCAACGGGCGGCTCAATCGGGAGTTCGTGATCACGCCCGATGGCAACACGATCGTCTTCACCGCGGCCGATGGTGGTGTCGTCGGCTACCGCATCAGCGACGGTGCACGCCGTTACACCTTCGACGCGGGCGATACCTTCGCGACGCACTCGCCGACGGGATTGTTCGCCGCCGGCCGCACCGACGGGGAGGACGACTTCCGCATCCACGACCTGCGGGACGGCAGGCTGGTCAACGGATGGAAACTCGACGCGGCCGTGACGAAGTCCGTGTTCGCTCCCGACGGCACAACGATCTTCATCGGGCTGTCGTCGGGCACCCTCCGGCAGTATCGCGTGGCTGACGGCCGGCTCATCTCGGAACTGGCGACCCCACTTGCGCCCTTCGCCATCTCCCATCGGGGAGATCGGTTCGTGGGCCGGTCGGAAGACAACGCCTCACCGGCGGCCGCCGGAACCGCCGCCTGGACTCCGGGCAGCCTCGTGGTGGCCGATCTGACAACCGGCCGCTCCGTTGCCACGCTCGCCCCGACGGCCCACATCCTCAACCGCGCCGCCTTCGGGCCCGACGACACATGGATCGCTTCGGTGACGGAGCGCACCGTGGTTCGATTCACCGCGGCCATCGATCCGCAGCGGGCGGCGGAACTGCTCGAAGCGATCGAGCCCCGCGAGGCGAAGGCCTCGGGCAGTCCTGCGCCGTGAGGCGTGGGATGAACACGCGGATAGTCACGGGGTTCAACGTGACTCCACCCGCGGCCTCACGGCCGGTCGGCTTGGACAGAAGCCCGGAGCCTTACGGTCGGCTTTCACGGGTAGCCTCTCAGACTCGGTCCTGATGCCGGGAGCGGCTCTTGCTGGATCGGCAGGCTGCGCAGAGGCCGCTCACGATCAGTCGATGCGACTGCGCCCTGAACTGGTGCTGGCCGGCCACCGCGTCGCAGATCCTGGCGACCTCGTCGCTCGAAAACTCGATCAGCTTTCGGCAGCCGGTGCAGTAAAGATGGTCGTGCTGCGGGTAGCCGTAATCGTGCTCGTAGACGGCCCGGCCGTCGAGCACCATCTTCTTGAGCAACCCGGCGTCGACCATTTCGGCGAGGGTGCGATAGACGGTGGGCCGACTGGCCCGGGCCCCTTCCGGGGTCTGACGGAGGTCGCAGAGCAGCTGGTCGGCGTCGAAGTGTTCGTGACGGCTCGCGACGTGGTCGACGATCACCCGCCGCTGTCGCGTGATCCGCTTGCCGCGGGTCTGCAGAAACTCGGAGAACCGCTCCGCGGGCGTGAGCGCCACGTCCACGCTGCCGAGCGAATAGTTGGGATCGACCGCCATCGGGAACTCCTTCCCGAGTAGTGTAGTCCGGCGGGCGTGGCCGTGCGGCATTCCGGAAACGCCGGCGGCCGGACCGTTGCCGGCCCGGCCGCTCATTGTGCGGTCACGTCAGGAGTGTCACCCGAGCGAAACCCAACCCGCTCTGCCGACTCGTTCAACCCAGCCGGTCGAGGAGACGGTCGAGGGCGATGTCGAGTTTGTCCGGCGTCTCGTAGGAGCCGTCGGCAATCGCGGCACGGATCGCGTTGACGCGGTCGAAGCGGATGTCGGCGGTGGCGTCGGCGGCCTTCACGCCGTCAACCGACAGCGTGACCGCATCGTGCACCTCGCCCACGCCCTGCTGCGGAGCGGCGGCCTTGGCAGACTGTGCTGCCTCGACGCCCTTCACACCGGCCAGACCCTGCGAACCCTGTGTCGAAAACACGCCAAAGATGTTCATGATTGCTCTCCTTGCAAGCCGTTGTTCCGAATCCCTTCGCCCCCCGCACGGCCGCTTCTACGCGGCACACCGGCGGAGGGTTCATCGAAGTGTTCGCGAGTCCGGTCCTGCTTTCTTCTCCACCATTGTTGCCGCGCTTCCGCGTTCCGGCGACTCCAGTCGTCGGACAGCGGCCGGTCGTGTGAGCAACCCGGTCGCCGCGGCCAACTTGTCTTCATCGACCAACCACACCCGAAACTTCACTGAATTTTTTTCGTGCCAGTTTTTCCCGTCAGGCCGACTCGGATCGGCCAGTTCGGCCTCACCACCTCGGACGGAGCAGCCGCCACGCAGGCTGCCCAGCCCTCCCAGATTGGAGTCCGCTCGTCACATCGCAAACTCGGGCTTCCGCCGGCCCAGCTGGCCCTGGAGCCGCTCGACGATTGCGCTATGCATCTGGCTGACACGACTCTCAGAGAGATCGAGCGTGGCCCCGATCTCCTTCATCGTCAGTTCCTCGTAGTAGTAGAGGATGATGATCAGTCGCTCGTTGCGATTGAGTCCCTTGGTCACGAGCCGCATCAGGTCGGCCTTCTGGATCCGCCGCGTGGGGTCTTCCCCCTTCTTGTCCTCGAGAATGTCGATCTCGTGGACTTCCTTGGAGCTGTCGGTCTCGCACCACTTCTTGTTGAGGCTCACAAGACTCACCGCATTGGCCTCGATCAACAGCTTCTCGAAGTCCTCGCGGGAGAGGCCCATGTGCTCGGCCACCTCGGCGTCGGCCGGGGCACGGCCGAACTTGGCCTCGAGCTGCTTGAGCGCCTCGTTGAGCTTGCTGGCCTTGCTGCGAACGAGCCGCGGCACCCAGTCCATCGTGCGGAGTTCGTCGAGCATGGCACCGCGAATTCGCGGCACGCAGTACGTCTCGAACTTCACCCCGCGGCCCATGTCAAACGCGTCGATCGCATCCATGAGGCCGAAGGTGCCGGCCGACACGAGATCGTCGAGTTCCACGCCATCGGGGAGCCGCGACCAGATCCGCTCGCCGTTGTATTTCACGAGCGGCAGATAGAGTTCGATCAGACGGTTGCGAAGATCCTCGTTCGACTGGTCGCTCTTGAACAGCTTCCAGAGATCCTGGACTTCCTCGGGCGACAACTGGGTAGCGTGATGTGCCACATCATCCTCCTTGACGGGTCCTTGATCGCACCTGCGC
>JBPCTA010000549.1:0-6890 GCA_051006595.1 Pirellulales bacterium | reverse complement strand
CCACTCGAGCGTTGGCCGATAGTAGAACATCAGCAGCACGCCTGTGACCGTTTCGACGAGAAACAGGAAGAAGGTGACGCCCCCCATGCACCAGGTGAACGAGAGGGCGATACCCTGCTTCTTGATCGACACCGGATGGAGGTGGAGGAAGAAGTTGGTGAGCATCACCACGATCCGATTCCGCCGATCGAGCGGCATCGGATGGCGGAAGATGCTCTTCCAAATCTGGGAGTTGCGGATGGTCTCGCCGATGGCCATGGTCTGGTCGTCGTCCCTTCGTCAGACGGTCACGTACGAATCGGGGTCGGCCCACTGACCGAGCTCCTCCTGGAACGACTTGCTCTTGTCGATCTCGAGTTGCCCGTCGTCGGCGACACGGACGGCATACCGCTCGAGCGGCCTCGGAGCCGGCCCCTCGAAGTTGATGCCGTCTTTGTAGAACCCGCTGCCGTGGCAGGGGCACTTGAACTTCTGCTCGGCCTCCAACCAGCTCGGCGTGCACCCCAGATGCGTGCAGACGGTCTTGAGGGCGTAGATCTGCTGCTGGCCCTGGAACTCGCTGTTCACGACCCAGACACCGTACTGGGCCACGAACTTGGTCTCGACCTTGCCGGCCGGAAACCCCTCCTTGAAGCCCACCTTGAACTTGCTCGGCGGCTCGGCGAGCACATTCGGAAAAAGGAACCTCGCCAGGCCGAGCGAAAACAGCCCGCCAGTGACCGAGAGGGCGGTGAAGCCCATCGCCATGGCCGACCCGAGAGCCAACTGCAGGAAGCTCCGACGATCCTCGGCCTCGTCCGCTGATTTCTTCGCGGGCTTCACGGGCCTGGGCGGCAGCGTCGCAACGGTTCGAGGGGGCGCTACCCGTTCCTCGGTCGCCTTTGCGGACTCCTTGGATTTCGCAGCCGGAGACTTCGCTGCCGGACGAACCGTGGCGTCGGCCTTGCTCACCGGCCCCGGCTTCGCGCCGGCACGGGCCGCCGCCAAAATACTCGCTGTATCCCGCTGAACTCCCGTTTGAGGACCGCCCTGGGCGGCTACGGGCTTGGCTGCGGGCTTGGCCGCTGCGGCCTTGGCGGCCGCCGCCTTTTCAGCGGGCGGCTTGGCAGCGGCTGCGGGCTTTGTCTCGCCGCCCTTTTCGCCCGCCTTATTGGCTCGGGCCATGGCCATGATGTCGGCGACGCTCGGGCGTCCACCACTCGCAGCGGGCTTCGCTGCTGCGGACTTGCTGGCCGCCTGCTTCGCCGCAGGCTTTGGCAGCTCCGCTGCGGAGGCTTCGAGAGCAGCCTCTGGCTGCTCTCCGGCGGCCTCGCCACCACCGGGAGATGCCGTCGACTTTCCAGCCGCCGAACCCGTTCCGTTCCCTGCTCGTGCCGCCGCCAGGATCTCGGCGACCGACATCTTCTTCTTTTCTGCCATCGGAAGCCTCGGCGCGGAACGCCCTAGGCCACAGGGCGAAAAACCCTGGGGACTATGGACGTGGACCACGTAAAAAGCATGTTTCGGCCGCGATTGCGCGAGTTCGTGAAGTTTTTCACGAACTCTTGTTAACTGTATCTGCGACGTCGGTACTGTCAACGTCGCCTCTGTTCCTATCCGTCACCCAGACTGCCGAAATCCCGCTATTCCGCGGGTTCGCGACCAGGCCCCCCTCGCATGGCTGAGTCGCGTCGAATGCCGCGAGAGCAGCGTCCAGCCCCCTGACGGTTTGGAGCCGTGATTTGGGTACAACCTCAGTCCCATCGTGGCGGTGACCCGCGACGGACCAGCTGATCGCCTTTTCCCTGGAGACTGAAGCATCGTGATCCGATCCCGCCGAGTTCTGATCGTGGGCAGCGGGGGACGAGAGCACGCGCTTGCCTGGAAGCTCATCGCCGACGGCGCGGAAGTCTTGGTGGCCCCCGGAAACGCGGGCACCGCGAGCATCGCGGAGAACGTCCCGGTTGCCGCGACCGATATTCCCGGGTTGCTCGACGTGGCCCGCCGCCGTGGCATCGACCTTACCGTCGTTGGCCCGGAAGCGCCGCTTGTGGCCGGCATCGTCGACGAGTTCGCGGCAGCCGGCCTCCGCATCTTCGGACCGACAAAGCGGGCGGCCCAGATCGAGGGCAGCAAGTCGTTCTGCAAGCAGATCCTCCATCGAGGCGATGTGCCGACGGCCATGTTTCGCGAGTTCCGCTCACCGGCGCGGGCGCGGGAATACCTCGAGGCACGGGAGGACATGCCCGTCGTCGTAAAGGCAGACGGACTCGCGGCGGGAAAGGGCGTGTTTGTCTGCGGCAATCGCGCCGCAGCCCTCGCCGCCGTCCAGTCATTGGCGGATGATCCGCAGCTGGCGGCCGCTTCGGGGGCCATTCTCGTCGAAGAGCGGCTCGACGGCATCGAGGTCAGCGTGCTGGCAATCACCGACGGCCGCACCATCGTGACACTCCCGCCGCTCCAGGATCACAAGGCGGCCTACGAGGGTGACGAGGGGCCCAACACCGGCGGCATGGGCGCTTACTGTCCCACGCCGTTCGTCGATGCGGAACTGCTCTCCGAGATCGAGGCACGGATCCTCGTGCCCACGGTGCATGCGATGCGGCGGGCCAAGGTGCCGTTTCAGGGCGTGCTCTACGCGGGCTTGATGCTGACCGCCCAGGGGCCGAAGGTGCTGGAGTTCAACGCGCGGTTCGGCGATCCGGAATGCGAGCCGCTGCTGATGCGGATGGAATCGAGCCTGCTCGAACTCCTCGATGCCACGGTCGATCGGCAACTCGAATCGTGTTCCGCACCGGTCTGGCACGAGGGCGCGGCGGTGAGCGTGGTGATGGCCAGCGAGGGCTACCCCGGCACGGTCGAGAAGGGGCAGCCGATTCGTGGGCTCGAGGCGGCCGCAGCACTCCCCAACGTGCAGGTTTTTCATGCGGCCACCCGGGCTGCCGACGGGAAGGTGCTCGCCGACGGCGGCCGCGTGCTCGCCGTGACGGCGCGAGCCGCTTCCCTCGGCAAGGCAAAGCTTCAGGCCTATACGGCGGTCAAGGCAGTGCGCTGGAACGGCGCCTGGTGCCGCAAGGACATCGCTGACAAGGGGCTCAATCGCGAGCGGGAAATGCTGGCCGCCGAGGCCACACCGGCGGAGGCCGCGTCATGAAGCTCCGGGTCGGCATCGTGGGGCTGGGCGACCAATGGGACTCCCGCTACCTTCCGGCCCTCCGCACGCTCGCGGATCGGTTCGAGGTGCGAGGCATCTGCGAGCAGGTGGCGCACCGGGCAGAGCGAGCCGCCAAGGAACTCGGGGCCGCGTCTGTCGATGGCTTCCGGGCATTGACCGCCCGCGACGATATCGACGCGATCCTCTACCTGGCTGACCAATGGTTTGGCGCCACACCGATCCTCGCGGCCTGCGACCACGGCAAGGCGGTCTATTCGGCGATCTCGTTTCCGTTCGACGCGGACGAGGCACAACTCCTGCGACGGCGGGTCGAGGAATCGGGCATTGCCTTCATGGCGGAACTGCCGCGGCGACATGCCCCGGCGACGGCGCGACTCAAGGAACTGATCGCCACGCGGTTGGGGAGGCCGCGGATGCTGTTCTGCCATCGCCGCGTGCCCCTCTCCTCGCCGCATCCCCAGACGGCCGCCCGTGACCGTGGCAGCGAGGCGCGAGACCTCATGGAACTGGTCGACTGGTGCCGATACGTCGCCGGGGTCGAGCCGACGAGCGTGGTGGCGGTGCGGCATGCCGAAACCCCCGGCGGCCTCGTCGATGACTACCAGATGATGAGCCTCGACTTTTCAGGCACCGGCCGGCCTGGCGACGGTCCGCTCGCCCAGATCAGCTGCGGCTACTACATGCCGGCCGCCTGGGAGGAGGCGGTCACCTTTCGACCACCGCCGGGGCTGCAGGTGGTGTGTGAACGCGGCATCGCGTTCGTCGAACTGCCGCAGACGCTGGTCTGGTTCGATACGGCCGGCCGCCATCAGGAGGCCCTCGAGAGCGAGCGGCCGGTGGGCGAGCAGATGCTCGGACAGTTTCACCGGATGGTCACGAGCCTGGTCCGCCATATGAGCGGCCTCGACGACACACTCCGGGCGATGCAGGTTGTGCAGGCAGCGGAGCGGAGCCAGTCGGAAGGACTCCGCGTCAGGCTGGATTGAGCGCCGCCACCACGAGATCGCCCACTTCACGGGTGCCGTGGCCCATCTTGCCGGCCGCCTGGCTCTTCATCTTCGTGCCGGTGACGTGAGCCACCGCCTGGTCGATCCGGCTGCCCGACTTCGGGTGGCCGCTGTGCTCGAGCAGCATGGCCATCGCGTTGATCGCGGCGATCGGATTGATCACGTTCTGGCCGGTGTACTTGGGCGCGCTGCCCCCCATCGGCTCGAACATGCTCACGCCCCGCCGGCCGTCGGGGAAGACGTCGGGATTGAGGTTCGCCCCCGCCGCCACGCCCATGCCCCCCTGCAGGATGCCGCCCAGGTCGGTGATGATGTCGCCAAACATATTGGTCGTCACGATCACGTCGTAGGCGTCGGGATTCTTCACCATCCACATGCAGCACGCATCGACGTGGTTGTAGTCGGTCTTCACATCGGGGTATTCCTTTGCCACGTCCTGAAACGTCCGCCACCAGAGGTCGTGGCCAAAGGTGAGCACATTGGTCTTGGCAACGAGCGTGAGCGTCTTCTTTGGGCTGTTCCTCTGGCGGGTGTAGTCGAACGCCCAGCGGATGCACCGCTCGCAGCCCTTGCGGGTGTAGATGGCCTGCTGCACGGCAACCTCGTCGGGCGTGCCCTTCTTGAGGTAGCCGCCGACGCCGCAGTAGAGGTCCTCCGTGTTCTCGCGGACGACGACAAAGTCGATGTCCTTCGGCCCCCGACCGGCCAGCGGCGTCTCCACGCCGGGAAGGAGCTTCACCGGACGCAGATTGATGTATTGATCGAGCTTGAACCGCAGATCGAGCAACAGGCCCTTCTCGAGAATGCCGGGCTGCACGCCCGGATGACCGATCGCTCCGAGGAAGATCGCGTCTTTCGACCGCAACAGGTCGAGGCCGCCCTCGGGAATGATCTCGCCCGTCTTGAGGTAGCGATCACCGCCCCAGTCGAGCATCTCCACGTCGTAGGCGAATCCGTCGATCGACGCGACGGCATCAAGCACCTTCATCGCTTCGACGGTCACCTCGGGGCCTGTGCCATCACCGGGGATAGCGGCGATCTTCAACGTCGTGGGGGCCATCGTGCCTGCGTGCTCCGTGGGAAAGGGAGATGCGGATCCTGAGCGGGAAAGAGTACGGCGAATCGGGCGGAAACAAAACCCGCCAGCGTGTGGAGCGGAACTGGCGAGCCCCGACGGAGGCAGGACGCCCGCGAGGGCCTCTTCACCGTCAGTCGGAATGCCGATCACGCGACCGAGCAGCGTGGCCGGACGATTCGGCCGACGGCACCAGCACAATCGGGCAGGACACCGATTGTGCGTCTCTCAGTTCTTGCTGAAATCCAACTGCTTGCCGGTCTTCATGCCGAGTGGATTGTTCACGAACCGTTGCCGGCAGGCATCGCAGAGGTCGAACCGCAGCGATCGGGTCATGTCTTCCAGGCGGTCACCGTCGCCCTCATCGAGCCGCTCGAGCAGATCCTGCACGTCCTCAAGATGGTCGGCATCGGTCTCCCCGGCGAGTTCGTCCTGGCATCCGCACACCGCATCATCCACCGCCGGAAAGACCTCGATCTTCACGACATGACGGACGTCCGTGGCCAGGTTGATCGGCCGCTTGCAGGCGTCGCACGAGTAGTGAAGCATCGCTTTCTCCGTGAGAGGGTGAATCGGTTCGGTCGGCCGGAAGTGGCACACGCCGCACAGCGGCGAGGGACGAAATCAATCGGCGATCGAAGCCTTGAGTGTGACCGTAAGCTCCGTCCAAGGCAAGCGCCGGTCATGTCGTGCAGACCCCGATTGGCAGGTTGGCGGTCGCCGCGGTAAACTCGGGGTCTTCGCCCGGATACGGAGTGTCACCGCCCCATGTCCATGCATGCTCTCGCGCTGCCAGCCTCGCCCCCGACCACGTCGCTGGGCTTGAGTGTCCTCGTGCTCAACCGCTCCTTCGTAGCGGTGCATATCACCAATGTCCGCCGGGCGGTCACGCTCTTGTTTCGGCATCTGGCCGAGGTGGTGCATATCGAGGAGGGGCAGTATGCCGCCTATAACCTCGACTCCTGGCGGGAGCTGTCGGCGCTCCAGACCTCGTTCCGCAGTCCGGACCAGGACTGGATCCGTGCCGTGGGCTATGACCTTCAGGCGCCCCGGGTGATCCGGCTCGTTTCATGCGATCGCGGCCCCCGGCAGGGCCTGCGATTCAACCGCCGCAACGTCTTCGCTCGCGACGCCAACCTCTGCCAGTATTGCGGTAAGACCTTCCCCACGAGCGAACTCTCGCTCGATCACGTGGTGCCCCGCAGCCGCGGCGGGATCACGAGCTGGGAAAACATCGTCTGCGCCTGCGTCGCCTGCAACGTCCGCAAGGGCGGCCGCACACCGCACGAGGCCCGCATGAACCTGATTCGCCAGCCGGTGAAGCCCAAGCGCAGCCCGCTCCTCTCGCTCAAGCTCGGCAATCCGAAGTATGCGAGCTGGAAGAGTTTCGTCGACAACGCCTACTGGCTCG
Organism: Pirellulales bacterium; assembly: GCA_051006595.1. Lineage (GTDB taxonomy): Bacteria > Planctomycetota > Planctomycetia > Pirellulales > UBA1268 > QWPN01. The sequence goes on along the minus strand of JBPCTA010000549.1, from coordinate 243 downwards.
TCGACTTGAAATAGCGCGTGAAAAGCCATCCTGGCCTTTTCACGCTTGAAGAGGCTCGCCATCCGGGCGAGCCGGAGAGCCAACGCGAAGGGTGAAAAGCCATCCTGGCCTGTGTCACGCCTGCAACGCCATCGTGGCCGTTGCAGGCTGAGGCAGCCGAAGCGACAGCCAAGGTGTCACTTGGCTGCCCATCAGCATCCTCCAGATGCTGAAACTCCCGATCGTGAGGAGCCGGGGGTGGCA
>JBPCTA010000548.1:0-13698 GCA_051006595.1 Pirellulales bacterium | reverse complement strand
AGCCCGACGGCGACGTGCTCGCCATGAAGCGGATCGAGGAGATCCACCGGATGCTGCCCAACTGCCATCTCGTGATGCACGGCTCGTCGAGCGTGCCACAGGAGCTTCAAGACATCATCAACAGGTTTGGTGGAAAGATGCCGCAGACCTGGGGCGTGCCCGTCGAGGAGATCCAGAAGGGCATCAAGCACGGCGTGAGGAAGATCAACGTCGACACCGACTGTCGGATGGCGATCACCGGCGCGATCCGCAAGGTGCTCTTCGAGACACCCGAGAAGTTCGACCCGCGCGACTACTTGAAGCCCTCCCGTGAGGCCATGAAGAAGGTCTGCGCCGAGCGTATGGTGCAGTTTGGCCAGGCCGGCAACGCCGGCAAGGTGAAGTGCATCACGCTCGCCGACATGGCCAAGCGGTACGCGGGGGCCTGATCACGGTCGGTCGGCTTGGACAGAAAACGGGGCCGCACGACGCCGGAAACAGCCGTTGCGGCCCTTGCCCAATCGGCCTAACATCCCGCCCCGCGCGTGGGACTGCGCGCGGTTCCTTGAGTGGCAGGCTGTCATGGACGACACGAGTGACGAGCGGATTCTCGCGCATGGCCGGGAGATCCTCCGCGCCGAGGGCGAGGCAGTGCTTCGCGCCGCCGGCAGCCTAGGCGATTCCTTCTGCCGCGGCGTGCGGCTGATCGAGCGGTGTACCGGCAGCGTGGTGGTGACGGGCATCGGGAAGGCGGGACTGGTGGCGCGGAAGATTTCCGCGACGCTCGCTTCCACCGGCACACCAAGCCACTTTCTCCATCCGGCCGAGGCGATGCACGGCGACTTGGGCGCCCTTCGCGCCGATGATGTGGTGCTCGCCCTTTCCCAGTCGGGCGAGACCGAGGAGATCACCCGGCTCCTGCCGCACATCGCCGCCCGCCGCGTTCGCATCGTGGCGCTCACAAGCCGGCCCGAAAGCACGCTGGGAAGGGCCGCCGATGTCGTCGTGCCGACCGGCGCGGTCCGCGAGGCCTGCGCGCTCGGGCTCGCGCCCAGCACCAGCACCTCGCTGATGCTCGCCATCGGCGACGCGGTGGCGCTCGTCACCAGCGGTCTCCGGCGGTTCACGCCCGAGGACTTTGCCGCCCGGCATCCCGGAGGGAGCCTGGGACGCCAGTTGATGCTCGTCGAGGATGCCATGCGGCCACTCGCGGAGTGCCGCCTCGCGCATCCGAACGACACCGTCCGCGCGGTCTTTGCCCGGCCGCTCCCCGCCCGCCGCACCGGCGCGGTCATGATCATCGATGACGGCGGGATGCTGGCGGGCATCTTCACCGACAGTGACCTGGCGCGTCTCTTCGAGCGGCGTCGCGACGACGCTCTCGACGAGCCGATCGGCCTCGTGATGACTGCCCGGCCCACGACGCTCCCGGCGGCCACACGGCTCCGCGACGCCGTGGCCATTCTCGAATCCCGTCGGCTGAGCGAACTGCCCGTGCTCGATCAGGACGGACGACCCATCGGCCTGCTCGACATCGTCGATCTCGTCGGCATGGTGCCTGCCGAAGCCGCCATCGCTCATTCCGCCGCGACGGCTGCCTGACCGTGCGGCCCGCCGACGGCCCTCACTGGAATCCCACCCCATGCCCGATGCTCCCGACCTCGAACGCCGACTCGCCCGCGTGCAGTTGCTCCTGCTCGACGTCGATGGAGTGCTCACCGACGGCGGCGTGACCTGGGACAATCAGGGCATCGAGTCGAAGACGTTTCACATCCGCGATGGCCTCGGCCTGCGAGCCTGGCAGAAGTCGGGAGGACGGACGGGCATCGTCACCGGCCGGTCGAGCCACGTGGTGCAACTGCGGGCCGCGGAGCTGGGGATCGGCATCATTCGGCAGGGCGTTGATGACAAACTGGTGGCGGCCGAGGCGGTGATCGCGGAGTGCGGGCTCTCGTGGGACCAGACGGCCTTCGTCGGCGACGACCTGCCCGATCTGCCCGTCGTGTCGCGGTGCGGCGTGGGCGTGGCGGTGGCCGACGCCTGTCCCGAACTGATCGCGGCGGCCGCGATCGTCACGCGGCTGCCCGGCGGTCGCGGCGCGGTTCGGGAGGTCCTCGAGCGGATGCTCCGGGCGCGAGGCAGCTGGGATGCCATCGTCGCCCGATACGCCAGCAAGTGGGCCTGAACGACCGAGGGCGGTGAGACGGCCATGGCACATCGACTCGGACGCACGCTGCGGGTGTTTCTCGTCGTCCTGGCGGCGGCGGGCTTCTACCGGCTCGCCGTCGTGCCGCTCGTCGAGCCCCGGATTCGCGACACCGCGGCGGCGCTCGAGATGACGCCGGAAGAGGCGGCTGCGATCCGGGCCCGGGCCGATCAGCGGCTGGCGACGCTCGGCGACGTCTTTCCGCCGGGCTCCTGGGAGCGGGACAACCCCATCATGCTCGAGAGCCGCCAGATGCGGCTGCTCTTCAAGGACTATCACTCCCTGCCTGACGGACGCGTGAACCTCGTGCCCTGCACGCTCGTCGTGCTGCCGGACCGCAACCGCGTGGCGACCGACGGCCAGCCGGGCCGCACGCTCGTGCTCCGCGCGCCCCAGGGCGCCGTGCTCGAGTTCGACGAGCCGCTCGATCTCAGACAAGGGCGGCTTGCCAAGCTCATCGGCGGCAGCCTTCGCGGACAGGTGACGATCCGCGGCACGGCGACCCGGCCCGACGCCGAAGACGACATCGAGATCGTGACCCGCGACATCGAACTCGATGAGCTCGAGGTTCGCACCGGCGAGATGGTGCAGTTTCGCTACGGCCGCTCGAGCGGCAGCGGTCGAGGGCTCGTCGCCCGCCTGAAGCCGCGTCCCGGCAGCACGGGTCAGCAGGTGCCGGGTGGCGGCGCGTCTGACAACGGCCCAAACATCGGCGGCGTCGATTCGATCCGTCTCGATCGCGATGTGAAGATGCGAATCGAAGGCCTGGCCGGCGGCATGCTCCCGGGAGGCGGTCCAAGCCCGAGCCCGCCGCCAGTCGCTGCGGCCCAGCCGCCAGCCGCCGATGCCAGCCCCGCCGATCCGGCGTCGGCTCCGCCGGTGCTCGTGAGCTGCCACGGGGCGCTCTGCATGAATGTCTCGTCGAACGTGATCACGCTTGAAGATCATGTCGACGTCGTCCGCGCCACCCCTGACGGCTCCACCGATCAGCTCTCCTGCGAACTGCTCGCGATCGTGCTCGCCCGCAAGGCCAAGGCCGGCGAGGCGACCTCCCTGCCGCCGGGCGAGGCCAGCCGCGGCGGCCTGGAGCCCGTTGAAAACCAAGCCAAGGGCTCCCCCGTCGTGGCGCGATCGAGCGGCGTGGGGCTCGAGGCCCGTGGTGCCCGGCTCGGCTACGAGATTGCCACCCGCCGCATTCTGCTCGACGGCGAGGAGCCGGTGTCACTCGTCGCGAGAGGCAGCGAGATGGAGGCGAGGAAGATCGACTACACCCCCGGGCCGCCGGGCGACCCCGGGTCGCTGATGGCCGTCGGTCCGGGCTGGCTCCGCGTGCGGTCGGAAAAGTCGCCGCCGGCCCAGGCTCGCTGGCAGCAGTGGCTCCGGATGCGGCCTGACGGCGACGGGCATGTGGTCTCGATCGCCGGCGACGCCGACGTGTCGGTCGAAACGCAGGGCCGACTGAGCGCAGCCGAAATGCACCTCTGGCTCGATGTGGTCAAGTCGGCGCCGGCCACTCCGCCGCCGGCCGCCTCGGCGGGGCCCGATCTCTCGCGGGTCAGGCCGTCGCGACTGCTGGCCCGCGGCATGGTCGAGGCGGATGCCGACGAGGTGGCCGCTCGCACCGACCGTCTCGAACTCTGGTTTCGCACGGTCGAGCCGCCGCCCGCCGCGTCGCCGGTCGTGGCTGCTCCGGCCCTGACTGCCGGGCCGCAGCAGCCTGGGATCCCGCAGCCCGCGGCCGCAGCGGCCAATGTCGCTCCAGCGGCTGTTGTTTCGGTGGCCGCGCCGGCGGCTGCCCCGCCACCGACCCGCGGCAAGATGATCGCGACGGCGTCGCTCGTCCGCGGGCAGGTCACGCTGTCGCCGCAGGGCAACGAGGTGGATGAGATGTCGATGGAAGGCCAGGTGCACCTCACGGAGCAGCCGCTCGATGCGCAGGCCGTGCCCGGTGCGCCACCGCCCGAGCCCGGCATCGAGATTCGTGGCGACCAGATGCAGCTATCCCGGGCGACACGCCCCGATGCGAAAGCGGTGGTGTCGGGGCGTCCGGCCATCGTGAAGGGCAGGGGGCTCGACCTCGAGGGGCCAATCGTCGAGTTCGACCGCGGCCAGAACCGCCTGACCGTCGATGGCGCGGGCCGGCTCTCGCTGCCGATGGCCGCCGGAGCCGGGGCGTTCGATTCGCTCACGTTCACCGGCGGTTCACGACCACCGCCTGCGCCGGCCGCGCCGGTCGCTGCTCCGGGAAAGCTCGACGTCACCTGGCAGGGGCGACTCGACTTCGACGGCCTCAAGGCCCGCTTCATCGACACCGTCGTCGCCACGGGCGCGGGGGCGGATCTCCGGTCGGGGTCCCTCGACGTAATCTTCAACCGGCCGTTCGAGTTTGCGACGGGCGACTCCCGCCGCGGCGGCCCGCAGCCCGAGGTGGCACGGATCGCCTGCGGTGCCGGCGTGAAGATCCAGAGCGAGTCGGTCGATGAGGCCGGGGAGAAGTCGACCGAACAGCTGTTTGTTCGCGACCTCGTCATCGACCGGCCCACCGGCGATGTCACCGGCTCCGGACCGGGCCGGCTGACCAGCACGCGCGCCGGCCGGCCTCCCGCCATGTCGTTGCCGGCAGGTCCTCAAGCCGGCCCTCAGGGGGCCGCCGCCGTGCAGCCGGTCGCCGCGACCGTGCGAGCGCCGAACGAACTCACCTATCTCGGCGTCGACTTCCAACGCGGGATGCGGGGCAATCTCCATCGGCGGACGATGGAGTTTCATCAGCGGGTCGAGGCGATTTGGGGACCGGTCGCCCGCCGTGGCGATGCGCTCGATTCGCATGCGGCTGGCGGCCTGCCCGACGGGGCCGTCACGATCAGCTGCGACGTGCTCGGCGTGGGGCAGGCACCTCCCATGCCCGGTCGGCAGCAGTCGAGCATGGAACTGGGCGCCGGGGGCAACGTGCTCGTCGAAGGGGAGTCGTTCACGGCGCGAAGTGCGCGGCTCACGTGGAGCGAGGCCAAGGATCTGCTCGTGTTTGAAGGGGACGGCCGCAGCGATGCGCAGCTCTTTCGGCAACTCAAGGCGGGCGCCCAGCCGTCGAGCGCCTCGGCCGGGAAGATCCTCTACTGGCGGTCGCTCAATCGCGGTGATGTGGAGGACGCGCGGTATCTCGATCTCGACCAGCTCCGCGGCGGCGGTGCCGGCGGACTGCCGGGAGGCTTTCCGGGCGGTGGCGGCCGCGCGGCCACGACGCCGGCACCCGTGCCCGGCACCTGACGAGCCTCGTCGAAGCGTGTCAGGCCAGACGCCGGGATTCCTTGTCGAGGGCGTCGAGGAGGAATCGCATCACGTCCGGGGCGACCCGGTCGTAATACTCCACGCTGTGGCCGCCGCCCCGCGGCTCGAGGATCGGCAGGTGCGGGATGCCGAGGGCCACGAGTTTGCCATGCAGGCGGACGGCGCCGTCGTGCCAAAGGAGATCGTCGGGATCGCTCGCAAAGCATTGATGACGCGGCCAGTTGAGCGGATGCACGTGGAGGATCGCCGTGTCCTGCCGGGCCCGCTCCACATCGCCATACAGGCTCCAGAGCGTGTCATAGAAGTCGCCATCGTCACGATCATGGGCGTCGCGCATCGCCGTGTGAAAATCGATCGCAGGGGCGATCGCAGCAGCGATCGGAAACACCGACGGATGCCGATAGGAGATCCGCAGCGCCCCCTGGCCCCCCATGCTCGTGCCCACCAGTGCGATCCCCGGCGGCTCGACGCTGAATCGGCGGGCGATCTCCCCGCGGACCGCATCGACGACGTATCGCTCGGGCGTGATATGCGGATCGAACGAGGGCACGATGCGATCGACCCACCACGACCGCCCGCTGCGTGGCGCGAGCACCGGGATGCGGGCCTCCTCGATCAGATCGCGGAGCACCGGCATCTCCTGCAGCCAGCGCTCCCGCACCCCATGCAGGTAGATGAGGGCCCGTCCGGCCGTGGGGGCAGGAGGCGTGTGAACTTCGCAGGGATGGCCGGCGACGGTGATCAAGGACCAGTGGTCGCGTGGCGGCAGCGGCATTTCGGAACATCGGCGGCTGGCGGGGGGAACCGAAGGGCTATTCTAGTGGCCGGCGGTGCCGGTATTCTGCTCAATCCGTTCCGACCGCCGCTCCGGCAGAAGGATCAAAGGGCAATCTCACCGCAGGGCAGCGCACGATGGAAGTTCTCCTGACCGCAGATGAACTCGCCGCCGGTATCGGCCGCCTGTCGGAGGCCGTCAAGCGGGACGTGGGTCGCCGGCCGCTGATGGTGGTCGGAGTGCTCACCGGCAGCATCGTGCTGGTCGCGGATCTCATCCGGCGGCTCGAAGGCCCCGTGAGCGTGAGCATGGTCTGGGCGAGCAGCTATCGCGGCACGGCCACGTCGCCGAGCAAGCTCGAACTGCGGCTCGATCTCTTGCCCGATCTCACCGGCCAGGAGGTGCTGCTGGTCGATGACATCTTCGACACGGGCCACACCCTCGAGGCACTGCTCGAGGAACTCCGCCGGCGCGGGGCCGCCAGCGTGCGGTCGCTCGTGCTGCTGCGAAAGACTGGCCGTGCCGAGGTGACGATCCAGCCCGACTTCGTCGGATTCGAGATTCCCGACAAGTTCGTGGTGGGCTACGGTCTCGACTTCGACGGCGGGCTTCGTCATCTCCCGCATCTTGCGGCGCTCGACGATGACGACATCGCCACCGCCCGGGCCGGACAGTCCTGATGATCCGAGCCGCCCGCAAGCCGGTCCTGATCGCGGCCCGTGGTCTGGACGCGGTCGGCACGGGCAGGCAGGTGGAACTGCTGGCGCGGGGGCTCGTCGAGGCCGGCTGGAATATCCATCTGGCCGCCATGGCGACCGGCGGCGGGATCGCCTCGCGGCTGGCCGAGATCGGGATTCCCGTGCACCGGGTGGGCTGCCGGCCTGCGGCCGACATGCCTGACATGGCCGCCGGCATGGGGCTCATACGCCTCGCGCGTCGGCTCGCGCCGAGCGTCCTGATCGCCTTTGGCCGCCGACAGGTGGAACTCGCGGCCGCTGCCCGTATCGCCCTGCCGCGGCTGACGGTCTGCGGCCATGTGGCGGTGCCCGTGCGGGGCATGCGGGCGGGCTGGTCGCTGGGACGGATGGACCGGGTGATCGCGACCTCGCCGGGCGTCGCGGCGTCGTGCCGGCGTCTGGGCGTGGCCGCAGATCGCCTCGTCACGATTGCCCCGGGCAGTGCTGGCCCCGCGACGCGACGATTCTCCCGCGACGAGATGGCGAGGCGGCTCGGGCTCGATGCGGCCGCGGCATGGACGCTCTGCGTGACGCCGCTCGTGACGGAGTCGCGGCTGGAGCGGCTCCTGTGGGGCATCGATCAGCTCGGCGTCGTTCGCAAGGGCCTCCAGCACGTGCTCGTCGGCGCCGGGCCGCAGGCGGCCCGCGTGCGTCGTCGATCCCGCGTGCAGGAACTGGCCGAGCGGCTGTTCGTCATGCCCGCGTGCGAGGTGCTTCCAGATCTGCTGGGCGAGGTGAAGTATGTCTGGCAGCCGGGGAGCGTCGCCTGCGGCGGCGCGATCCTCGATGCGATGGCCGCAGGCGTGCCCGCCATCGCCGTGGATAGCGATGCGGCGCGGCAACTCATCGTGCATGGGCAGACAGGCTGGATCGTGCCGCCGCTGCCGGAGAGCGAGTTTCCGCGGCGGGCCTTCAACCTGCTGGAAGATGCCGGCATGGCCGAGCGGTTCGCCTCAGCTGCCCGGGAGCGGGCTGCCGGGGAGTTTCCCGCGGATCGCATGGTGGCGGCCTTCGCGGCGGCGCTCGAACAGGTCTCGTCGTCAGCAGGCTGACAGGGTCTTGCCGGTCGGCGTGGCCCGCACCTGGCCGTCCTCGGCGACGAGCAGGCCCCCCTTGAAGACCTTGGCCGGCATGGAAAACATCCGGGCGAGGTCGCGGTCGGGGCGATAGACGGTGATGTCGGCGTCGGCGCCGGTGCCGAGATGGCCCTTGTGCGGCAGGCCTGCGATCCGGGCCGGGGCGGCGCGGGTCACGATGCAGAGTTCCTGAAGGGTGTATTCGCGGTCGATGCCCCCCAGCGGACTTCGGCGCCGGACGGCCGGATGGATGCGGTCGAAGGCGGCGCGGCGAAAGGCTGCATCGCCGAGCAGCTGCATGAGATGTGGATAGGCGGTGAAGTGGGCGCCGTTGGGATGGTCGGTCGAGAGGGCCACCCGCCAGGGATCGGCCACCGTGAGAAACCATTCCAGCCCGATCGCCCACTGCCAGGCATGCACGAGGCTCTGTTCCCGATAGGCGATCGGCAGCACGCCGCAGCCGCCCGAGAGATGCAGGTCGTGCGAGGCCCACGGCATGCCGGTCGTATGCGCGAGATGCTCGGCGGCGGCCGAATCGCCCGTCATGGCGACCGTCTCGCCGAACAGGATCTGGCCGACGTCGAGCGTGAGCGTGTCGTGGGCGTTGAAAAACTCCACGAGCGGCGCGACGCCCGAGCCGAAGGAACCTGCGTCGAGGTTGCCGCCGGTGTAGCTGTGGAACTGCACGTGGGCGAGGTGCGCGGGCTGGCCCTCGAGCGTTCGCATGGTCTCGAGCAGCGTTCTCCAGTTGCCGGGCAGGCCGAGGTTCGCCGTGTGCACATGCAGCGGATGCGGCAGGCCGATCTTCTGGACAGCCGTGGCCAGCCGCGCGAGCAGCAGCCGCGGCGTGAGGGAGCGGCCGGGCAGCGGCGTATCGAGATCGTGGTGATCGCCGCGGCCGCGCCGCCAGAATGCCGCGCCGCCCGGATTGGCAACCTTCACGGCCCAGCCGCGGCCAGTGCGAATCGCGTTGCCGACGAGTCGCGCCGTCTCGTGGCCATGGCCGGCGTCGAGGGCGTCGAGCACGTCGGCGTCGTCGGCCGCCAGCAGATAGATCCCCTTATCGAGGATCGGCAGTTCGGCGAGCTCCCGGTGGGCGATGCCGGCCGCGCTGGTGGCGATCGCGGCGTCGAAGACGGTCGTGTAGCCGAGCGCGGCGTAGAGCGAACCGGTCGCGTGGATCGTGGGCACCGCCGCGAGAAGGTCTGGACGGCGGGCAAGCTGCGGGGCGATCCGCCGGCCCAGCCCCACCTTCGGCCCCGCGACGTGGCTGTGGAGATCGACGCCCCCCGGCATCACCACGAGCCCCGTGGCATCGATGCGTCGGAAGCCGCTGGAATCGGCGGGCCGCGGCACGATTCGGCCGTCCTCGATCCAGATGTCGCCGATGACGCCGTCGCGGCCGGTTGCCGGATCGTGGAGGGTGCCGCCTGAGAGCACGAGACGGTCGGGGGCGGTGGTCGTCATGCCGCGGCCCCCGCGGCCGCATGGATCAGTGCGACGAGAGGCTGAAGCACCGCGGCATCGGCCGGCAGTCGCACGACCAGGCTGTCGGCGGCGATCCGGTCGATGGCGGCCGTCACCGCCGGCGTCGCTTCGCCCACCACGATCACGCAATCGACGTCGCGGCGGTCGATGAGCCGCGCCGCGTCGGCCTCCGCCGGCAGAAACCGAGCTCCGCGACGGTCGGCTGCTTCGATCGCGCCGGCCGCGGCGTAACGCCACGTGCAGACCGCGATGGCGGCATCGGCCCGGTCGCCGAGCGGAAGCTCGAAGGCTGGCTTCAAGTGGGCGAGCGTGCGCACGAGAGAGACCGTGCTCCAGGCAGCGAGTCCGACGGCATCCGCCGACCATTCGCTGACGATGGCCACGGTGTGGGCGGCGGCGATCGCGGCGGCGAGATCGCGGGCCGCGGCGAGAGTGGCTGGGTTACAGGCCGCCTCGTCGAGCGGGATGCCACGGACGAGAGCCTCGACGAGTCGGGCACAGTCGATGGCCGCTGCATCAGGCAGGGCCAGGTGACGCTGGCGACATTCTTCCACGGGTATGGGATGCGGTCCGACGGCGATGCTCAGGCGGGGCGTGTCGCCAGAGCCAGAGGCCGGGATGCTCGGGAAAAACCCGGGGTCGGCCGTCGTGCTGGAGCAGAACCAGAACACGACGAGGTCGGCCCGGTCGCGAAGGTCAGCGGCGGTGGCCGTGACCGCGCCGATCCGGGCGACGAGCGGCCCAATGACGCGGGATGTTTCCGGGCTGCCGGGATCAATCGCGGCCCTGCAGGCCTCGGCCAGGGCGCAGGCGGCGACGACCGCTGTGATATCCGCTCCAATCAGGCCCGTGACGAGCACCCGCCGGGCGGCGACGATGGCCGCCGCGGCAGAAGCGAGGTCGACGGCGGAGTCTGAAGCGGACATGCGAAGCGGAGCATGATCGCTCGCCAGTCTTCAGGCAAGGCCGGTGAGCGGACCGTCGCCGCAGTGGTCGGGATTGCCGAAGCGGGCGAGGCCGGAATGGCCCATGGCGTGGGCCAGCGAAATCAAAAACCGATTGTGCGGCACGCCGTCATAGTCCAGCGCCCGGCCCGTCTCGAAGCCGAGGCCGCCCCCCAGGAGCACCCACGGAATGTCGTCTCGGGAATGGGAGTTGCCCTCGCCGAGCTCGTTGGTCCAGACGATCGTGGTGTGATCGAGAAGCGTGCCATCGCCCCCGGGCTCCGGCGTGTCGGCGAGTCGCTTGGCCAGGTGGGCGATTTCACCGGCATACCAGGCGTTGATTGCCGTCAGTTTCTCCTGCGCGGCCGCATTGGAATTGGGCTCGTGCGACAGTTCGTGCTGCCCCTCCTCGACGCCGATCCAGGTCATGTGGGGCTGGCCGACGGAGTTGGTGTATTGCAGGGTGGCGACCCGAGTGAAGTCGGCGGCCAGCGACGACACGAGCAGCTCGATCTGCATCCGGCTGATGCGGGGCATGTGGTCGTTCTGGTCGATCACTCCCTGTTCGAGCACCGGCACGGGGTGGGAAACCCTGGCCTCGTGGCCGGCGAGCTGCCGCTCAAAGTCGCGAACCAGCGCCGTGTGCTCGTCGAGGATTCGGCGATCCTCCGGAGGCAGGGCCGCCGACACGACGGCGAGATCCTCATGGAGTTCGTCGAGCACGCTCCGCATGCTCTCGCGATCCTTCATTTGCCCGTAGAGCTTGGTGAACACCTGATAGGGATCGTCGATCGGCGCCACCGGTTTGTTGGGGCCGGCATAGACCATCCTGGTCCAGGTGTCGGCCTTGTTCGGCACGAGCACACCGAACTCCAGCGATCCGAATCGCGTGGCCGTGGCCGGGTCGGCCTGGAGATGATTGCGGATCTCCTGGTCGATCGAGATGCCCGTCGACCAGCCGGCAGGCGTGTCGGATCCGCCCTGGATATTCCCGGGGAAGAGCTCGATGCCGGTGAGCAGGCAGCCCATGCCCCGCATGTGGCCGTCGCCATCGCCGACGAGCACGTTGTTCACACCCTTGAGCGTGAGCAGACGGTCCTTGAAGGGCGCGAAGGGCTGGAGGATCCGAGGCAACTCGCGGTCGGCGAAGGCCCCCGCCTCAGCCGGCCAGAAGTTTCGCTTCACCACGCCGTCAGGGCTGAACACGATCACGAGCCGCTGCTTCGGGGCCGCCGGCCTCGTGGCCGCGAGGCTCGGAAGGTTGCCGAGAAACGGCAGGATCGCCGATCCGACACCGAGCCGACGGAGGAGATCGCGGCGGGAGACGAGCATCGGAGGCTTCCTCACGCGGGCTTCATGACGCGGGCTCTGTCGGGGAGGCTCGGGCGACCTCCATGGTCGGCGGAAACGCCACCACCTCCATGATATCGACCAGCAGGCGGCGAATGTCGAATCCCGAGGCAGTGAACGCCTGGCGGAGGCGTTCCAGCGTCTCGGGGCCCCATGCCCGGACGGGCTGTTTGGCCACCGCGTGAAAGAGGCTCTGCACGAAGGCCTCCTGCGCGTCGCGGCTCGTGGCCACGCAGGCGGCCAGCTCACGGCCGCCACGAAACGTCGCCTCCGAACCCTCGCGGGGCAGATACGATCCCGTCGCATCGATCGGCTTCGCCCCGCCACCGGAGATGTCGATGGTGCGGTAGCGGCCCACCTCGTCGAACTCCTCGAGGGCGAAGCCAAGCGGATTGATCAGGGTGTGGCAGGTTTGACAGGCGACGGCACTCGTCTGCAGCGCGACCCGCTCGCGAGTCGTGAGATCGGGATGCGCGGCCGCCGGCAGCGGGGCCACGGCCTCCTGAGGTGGTTTGAGCACGTTGCCGAGAACGCTGCGGGCGAGAAACACGCCCCGGTGGATGGGCGAGGTGGAGGCTGGGTACGACAGCACGCTCATCACGTAAGGATGCGAAAGAATGCCCCCACGGCGGCCATCGTCGAGGCGAACGCGGACGAATGGGGCATCGTCGTCGAGTCCGCCGCCGTAGATGGCAGACAGCCGTCCGTTGAGGTGCACCTCATCGTCGGTGAAGAGCCTGCGAAAGTCACCGCTGTTCCAGACCGTCTCGTCGAGAAACAGTTCGAGGCTGGTTCGCAGGTCGGCGGCGACTTCCGGCGAAAAGTCAGGGTGGCGGGAGGTGTCTTTCGCCAGTTCCGGACCGAGGTCCAGCCGCAGCCACGAGAAGAGAAAGTCGCGGATCTTCGCCCGCGTGCGGCGGTCTGCCACCATCCGCTCGGCCTGGCCTCGCACCTGCTCCCGTGTGATCAGGTCGCCCCTCGCGGCCGCCTGCCAGAGCGACTGGTCGGGGATCGAATCCCAGAGGCCGAACGAAAGCCGGGCTGCCGTCGCGAAGGGATCCGCATCAGCGGCCTCGCGGAACAGAAACCGGGGCGATCCGAGCACGAGCAGGAGCGACAGCCGCAGGGCCGTGTCGGGGTCGGGGGCGTCGGCAAAGGGTCGATCGACGACGAGCGACCGCAGCGGTGCATCGAGCGGTCGGCGAAAGGACTGTTCGGCAAACGCGGCGGCAAACTCGCGGAGCTTGTCGCCCCGGTCGATGGCGTCGCGCTTCGTGTCGGCGAGCGCATCGACATGCTCGAGCACGTCGTCGGCGGTCTCGATGGCGGCAGCGGTCGTGGCCTCGAACCACTCCGGCGAGACAGCCGTTCCGCGTTCGTAGCCGATCGACTTGTCGTCGGGCGGAAACGGCGTCGTCAGCACGAACACGGGCGGCGTGTCGCGGGGAAAGAGGACCCGTTCCGGCACCGTCTCGACCGCACCGTGCGGAGGCCGCCAGAGGAGCCGGATCGACGCCGTCGTCCCCGGCTCGCGGGGCTTGCCGTCATCCCCGAGATCCGACTTCGAGAACTCCAGCCGCAGCGGATACGCGCGACCGCCCAGGAGAAAGAGGCTCGCCCGGGTCTCGATACCCGTGCCCGATTTCACGGTGGCATCGATCAACGGCTGGTCATTCCAGCCGGAGTTCACGGCCAGTTTTGCGGCATGCTCCGTCTGGATGATGAACTCATGCATGCCCGTTTCCGTCGGCAGGATGGAGCCCGTCCAGCGGATCGCGAACTGACAGGGCTCCGCGATCTCGGTCGCGGGCGTGGACTTCCCGAAGTCGAAGTCGATCCGCGAGTCGATGCGGTCAAG
>JBPCTA010000547.1:0-2749 GCA_051006595.1 Pirellulales bacterium | reverse complement strand
GCATGCACCCGCAATTTTCAGCCGCGATGCGGACGCACTAACGCAACCGGAGGAGGGGCAGCAGAGGCAATCCGGCGCGTTCTCCAAATGATGCATTTGCATGATTGACGCCCCCCTCACATCGGGAAGAATCAAGGGGTATTTTCGTCAGGGGTGGAACGACACACCGGTGCCCGTCACACAAACGCACTTTTCATTCGGGAGTGAGCTCATGTGGAAGAACGTGATTCGTCGTCTGATCGTTGCATGGTCACTGATCGGCGTTGGACTGCTCCACGATATGCAGAGCCCCGTCTTGGCAGGGACCGTCTACTGGGCTGGCACCACGAGCACCGCATGGACGGATTCGTCCAACTGGGCGAGCGGGTTGCCGCCGGTCGCCGGCGACACGGTCATCTTGAATCAGGGATCGCCTTACACTCCCGTCGTCAGCACGTCGGGCAACCCGACGACCGGTCAGATCTACCTCGGTGTCGGGGGCGGTCTCAACATCTTCTCCGGCGGTAACGTGGTGATGAGCGACTTCATCACCGGCAACTGGGGTAACAGCAGCGGCACGATCGTGACCGGCGGACAGATGACGATGAGCGGCCTCCTGAATCTTGGCGGGAACGGTGGTGGCGACGGCAAGATCGATATCTCCGGTGGCGTCGTGCAGTCCGCGGCCCTGTCGATCAACTCGACGGGCGGCGCCGCGATGAATATCTCGGGCAACGGCAAGTACATCACGGACATCAGCCAGCTGAACAACGTCAACTACTGGGTGACGAATAACATCATCAAGGCCAATAACGGCGCTGCCGGCTGGTCGGTCGTCGTCGATACGACCACGGATCCGACGAAGGTCACGCTGACGGCCGTTCCCGAACCGGGCGTGACGGCGGTGGCCGTCGTCATGGGAGCGCTGGCCGCCCTGCGGCTGCGGCGGCGATAGTTTCCGCGTGCATTGCGGCTGGTGGATCGCCGCCGATGGTTCTCGGCCCACACTCGGACGAGATTGCTGTCGTCCGGATCACCAGTTAGTCCTGGCGCGGGATCCACTTGCTCCAGTCGGGCGAAGCCCTCGTCTCATGCGATCGCGGAGCGAGATTCGCGGCAATCCAGGCCCGTGCATCTCGTCGGAACTCGGCGAGCTTGGCGACGACCTCCGGACGGCTCCCCTGGTTCGCGACATCCTGCTCGAGCAGGTTCTCGATCCGCTTGGCGACGATGCCAAACTGCTTGTCATCGTTTTGCACCATGCGGGCATCCTGGGCGGCGAGCGTGAGCAGAAAGTGAATCCCCTTGGCCCGCAGGGCCCGCGAGGTCTTGGCGACGATCTCCCGCTGGCTGCGAAGGTCGGCTTCGCGATCGCCCCCGGCGGCGATCGCCTGATCGTAGAAATCCACGGCCTTGAACCCGAGCGCCGCGGAGTCCTCAAGCCGCAGCCCTGCGTCCTCGAAAACCCACGGGTGGGCCTTGTGTTCCTCGGTGAGCATGAAGTTGCCCTTGCGATTGGCCTTCCAGATCGGTGTGTCCCAGGTGGCGTTGGGAATGGTGACCGGTTCCCAGTCGTGTCCACCGTCCCAGTGACGATCAAGACCCATGGGGCCGATCAGGTAGGTCGTATCCCAGGGATAGGCCTCCACGGACCGCGCGACATGCTCCCAGGCCTGAATCACGAGCGGTGACGCTTGCGTGCCGTACGGCGCAGCGACCTCGGCCAGCAGCCCATCGAGCGATTTCTCCGGAGACCGCATCCAGGCCTCGAGCATCGCGGCATTCACGGAGAAGGTGGCGGGGGCGAATCCGTAATACTCCTTCACGCCGATCACCCCCTTCATCTCCTTCCAGCCGACCATCTGCTCGTGGATCAGACGGGGGAAAAAGTCCTCGAACAGGTAGAGCGGCTTGTAGAAGGTATGGTCGAACTCGCCGAGCACAGGAATGCCACGTTCCTCGGCCATCTGGACAAGCCGTCGCACGCCGAGGTCGGACTTGAACGAGCGGTCGTTGAAGGGGTAGACCTCGTTGCTGCTCGAGGGGTTGAGCACGAGTCCGAAGTGCGCGGGTTTGATCTCATCGAGGATCGCCACTACCTGCCCCTTGGAAAGCTCCCACGGTTTCCACCAGAGCCTGGTGTTCGGCCGCACCGACTGCATCGTCTCATTGAGCATGTTGAGAAACGCCGGCAACCGGCCGTCGAGCGGAATGCCGCTGCATCGCGGGCAGGGGCCAAACTCGCTGCAGAGCCAAGCCTGCTGGTCAAACGTGTAGACGAGCACGTCATCAACCTCGGGGAACGACACCATGAAGTCCCTGAGAAGTTCGCGATACTTTGCCTGCACGGCCGGATCGAGGATGCAGGCGGGACGCACCGGATTGAAGTTCACCATCCTCGGGATGCCGAAGTGGGCGATCGTCTTCAGTCCGTGCTTCGTGGCTTGGGCGATGCGGAATCGAAACTTCTCGCGCTGCTCGGCGTCGAGGTCCTCGAGATTCAGCACCTCTCCCGCCGGCTTGCCGCCCCAGGCGATCGACAACTGCACCATATTGACGCCGAGTTGCTTGATGCGGGCCAGTTCCTCGTCGCTCCAGGAAATGTCGGGCACGGAGGGGTTGCCGACGATGCCGACGACGAGGCGGTATCCGCCGGGGCCAGCGGCTATTTGCCGGGGTGCCGTCGCCGACTCCTCGCCATGGAGCACCGCCGCCAGGACCATCGCAACGAGCGGAGGGGCGGTGAGAATCAGCGCGGCCATTCGTCGCC
>JBPCTA010000546.1:0-2774 GCA_051006595.1 Pirellulales bacterium | reverse complement strand
AGTGCGGCGGTGTCGGTCAGGATTATCAAGGTGGCCGCCCGAACGCTTGCCCGTTTGAGGTGGCTCTTCCAGCATGCACCTGAAAATCCATGAGGCAAGCAACCGTCGGAGCACGTCCCTCCCGGGATCGCCGTCAGAGCTTCCTGAATCACCTGCCGGCTTCAGGCCAAGGTCGCGTTGATCGCCATGATGGTGGGGCTGACAGCGAGTCAGGTCTCTACTCGTGCTCGCCCCGAACGTGAGGCTCACCGTCCGGATCGATGTCGATGTGCAGGCTCATGGGGTGGCAGCAGACCGGGCAGTCCTCGACGTAGTCCTGATGCGAACCGGCAGAGAGATCCACGGGCACGACAATCTCTTCGCCGCAGGAGTCGCAGATGTAGACGGCTTCCTGGTGGGCCGACTTGAGTTTTCGACGGCGGGGTTTCTTCTTTTTGGGCATGGAACCTCCTCGGAGCAGTGCCTGCATGGTGAGCAGTATTGGTCACAGCCATGACGAGACCATCGGAAATCGCTGCCCACACCGACCGTCGCTCACACGGGTAATCGCCGCCACGATTCAACGAAGGGCAAACTCTGCTGGCGGTGGGCAAGCGGGGTTCACCCACTGGATCAAGGCCGCCCAGTTGCCGCTCTCCGGGTCGTGCTGGAGATACCCATGGATGGGCTTCACCACCTGCCAACCATCCTTGAGATGCGCTGATAACACCGGGTCGATGCGGTCGCCCCTCACCACCTCGCCAACGTACTGGTCGGCCGACACAGTGCCCGCGACGGCACCATATCCCGGCAAGCGGCTTCCCCCGACCATCCGCCAAAGCCGCTCCTCGATGACCAGCCCGCGGGTGGCGTCGGTGAGGGCGTGGGCGAGTCCATGATGCTGGTGCCGCGGGCTGACAAACACGTCGGCGCCGTAGAGTGTGGGGCCGGTGGGATCGTGATCCGCGAAGCTCCCTTTCGCCGTGAGCACGTCCCACGAGTCGTCCAGGTGGTAGTCGGCCATGCGAAGCCGCAGCGTGAAGTGCACGCCCACCGGCTGCCGTGACGGCGCGTGCTCGGCGACAAACTGGCCCCGTGGATAGGCAGCATGATGCTCGGCCAGTTCCTCTGCCGTGTAGGGTGTGTCGTGAGGGTAGACCTCCCGACAGATGTCGCTGATGGCGGCATAATCCGTCGGCCACATGAGTCTGATGCGGTAGTCCATCGGCAGGGTCATGGCGAGAGTCTCGGAAATGCTGCGAAGGGCTGTCGAAACGAGGCCCGACGACGTTGCGGGGCTTCTCATGATCGCAACCCCATCATAACGCGGTCGGCGACCCGCTTGTCGGCCGTCGCGAGGGCCTTCGGGAGTGGGCCTTCGGGCGTGGGCACTGAAGGCGAGCGTCCAGCCATGCCGCCGCAGCCAATCGGCAAGAGCGCGGAACGACCGTGAACCAGACACCACCGCCTTTCGGCAGATCTGGGCCGACGTTCACGTCTGCCCGCATGAGCCACCCGGAGTGTACGATCCGGAGGCTGGCGTTTGCCGGCCACCGACGCCATCATTCGCTGAGCCTGGCCTAGTGCGGTGCGCAGCCCGAGGAGTGGGCACGTTGATGCATGCCGATCATCGCACGATCCTGTTTCGCAGGGATTTTCATGGTCTGACCGGCGGCCATCTGAAGGTCTGGGACTATTACTGCCACGCTCGGCACTCGGCTGCCTTCCAACCGCGGATCTTTCTCACGGCAGACTCGCTCCGCGACCGCAGCAATCCCTGGCAGGGGATGTTGCCGCCGCCTCTCGACGAATGGCGACCGGATACCGCCGCCCTCTTATTCCTGGCCGGCCTCGACTGGGCAGCGGTGCCCGACCCGGCACCCGTGCCGGTGATCAATCTCGTGCAAGGCGTGCGTCATGCCGACGCCGATGATCCGCGGCGGCGTTTCCTCTCGCGGCCGGCCGTTCGCATCTGCGTGAGCGACGAGGTGGCGGCGGCGATCCGGGCCACGGGGATCGTCAATGGCCCGATCCACGTGATTCCGAACGGCATCGACACCAGCCCGTTTCCAGCCCGGCCGAAGGCCCGTGACATTCCACTCCTGATCGCGGGCCAGAAAAACCCCCGCGTGGCCTTGGCGGTTGCAGCACGTCTGGCCGATGCCGGCTTCGCGGCGGAGTGTCTCACCCGTGTCGTGGACCGGACGACGTTCCTCGGCCTTCTCGGGCGGGCGCGGGTGGCGGTGCTGCTGCCCCTCGAGCGGGAGGGCTTTTTCCTGCCGGCGATCGAGGCGATGGCGATGGGAGCCGTGGTCGTCTGCCCCGACTGCGTGGGCAATCGCGGCTTCTGCCGTGATGCTGAAACCTGCTTTCGCCCCGACTATGCGCCGGACGCCATCGTGCACGCGGCGATCGCCGCAGCGGGACTCGATCAGGCCCAAATCGTCACGCTGCAGGCCGCCGCGGAGGCGGAGGTGGCCAGGCATGGCATCCAGGCCGAGCGGGCCGAGTTTCTCCGCATCCTTGACGCCCTGTAGTCTGACGTCGAAGCACAGCAGCCATCGGCGGATGGCGAAGATCGGCCATCGTGGAGCGGGAACGCCTTGGACATCATCCTCACCGGCATCGCCCGTTCGGGCACGACGCTGACCTGCTCGCTGCTCAATAAGTTGCCGCAGTCGGTCGCGCTTCATGAGCCCATGAACCCAGCGGAACTCGTCGGCCTCGACGTGCACACGGAGTTTCTCGAGCGTGTGGCCGCGTTCTTCGCCGTGCAGCGGACAAGCCTGCTTGAC